>DASSCH010000062.1:0-8672 GCA_035697905.1 Nitrososphaeraceae archaeon | reverse complement strand
AATGACGATATTCTTATGGCTAGTTTCGGTGGTGATTTCTTGGTAGGAGATAAAGGAAAGGACGAACTTTATGCTGGCCCTGGGGACGACATATTAATTGGTGGACCTGGGCCAGACTATTTCGATTGTGGAGATGGCTATGATATTATCATCGACTTTAACCCGATGAATGGTGACACACACGCGGATAATTGTGAAGTGGTACTTTCCGATTTAGGTAACAAAGAAATTTTGACCCAAGGTGGGGCAGTGAAATCGAAACTCGAAGCACTAGGAATAGGGTCTCAGAAACATCCTATTGACTTGGAAGATATTGGAGAAACAATAAATTAATGAGTGATCAAATGTAAGGATCATAAAAAAATAAGGAATGCTAAAAGATCTATCCTATGCGTTATTTGTAAAGAAAGGAAAGTCAATATTACAATGCATAAATGCACAGTCACTTAAGCACTTAAAGGATCTCTTCTATTCGAAAAAGAGTAGCTCATGCGACAGTAGATATTTCGTCTTAAATTATTATTCTTCCTCACAAACAAACTATGTATCAACCGAGTTTGTCAGTATTACAAACGATATTACTTTTTTTAAGTTTAGTTAACAAATTCTGTTAATGGTTATAAACGGACTTATTTTGGCGAAACGGGTTCAAATCATTGCTAATTGGGAAAACTACGCAAGTTCCATGAGAGACTTGGACGATAATCGCGTTTTCATTCCATCTGCTAGCTCGTACCTAAAGTTTTATTACTTCCAAGTGAAGAGAGTGAACTGTAAATCCAATGTATTCCTCTTCCATGTCTCTAGGACCAGGGGGCGTAGACGTATTGGGAAATCTGGCAAGCAAAATGGAACAGCAACTCAGAGATACACAAGATGTCAGAGCTTCATTTGAATCAGATATTCGGATGTATAAAAATAAACAGATCAGCAAAAAGGAATTTGTACATAAGATAGTTACATATACTATATCCCTATCGGCGTTAAATTTCCTGGTTATGCACGTGATCCTTGAGATGAGAACGGCTATTGAAAAGGGAACCTCAATGAAAGATTCTACGGGAGGTACTATTATGGAAGATTCATCTACTTCTGGTTCGCAATTCGGTTTTGGAATTGATGGATTTCTCGGAAGCCCCTCCCATGGCGGATCTGGTGATGGCGGCGTCATCCTGACCAGTGCCGGTGACAAGGAGCTTTCAATCATTGGTATCAACAATTCCTGCAAGGTTACTGAAGCTAACGGATCATGTGACAGGATGACTTATCAGAAAGGCCAAATGAAATATAAGGGATATCATATGAAGTCTATACCAAAGCAGTGTGTTGGCTGTGGAACAATTCTACTTCGACACACAAATTTTTGTAGTACGTGTGGATATAAACGATAAAATGAATTTAAGGTAGACGGAATAGTGTGGTATTCTAGTTCTTACATCATCTGCCTATAGACCTAAGAAGGATGCAGATTCATACTGCTACTTTTATTACAATTCATTAATATCTTTAGAATGATTCAAACATAAGGAGATATTATGGAGACGGCAATTCAATGTTGAACCCATCAGTCTACTAAAAGTAACTTCTAACGGCTACAGACAAGCCAGAAACCGGTCCTTAGTTTTATTGCTTATATTCTGACGCCAGCCTACCAGCCTAAAGCACTTGCCGATTTAAGGGCAGCCTCATTCAGAATAGTACCTATACTTGAGTTAGTTGCATTGGAAGAATAGATTCGATGGATTGCTTCATGAATGTGTCCGGCAATAATTGGGTATTCTGGTATACTTGGTCTTATATTGCCAAATGGAATCATAGATATAAGGGTATCGTAGTACGGTAGCTCAGAAGCTGATTGATTGAGATTTAGTCCTTGACCAAGAGGAATCTGAGTGGGCAAGTATCCATACTCTTGAATCCAAGGCCCAAGGGTATCAGGTTCTAAGATTGCCTCGATCAATTCCCATGCAAGCATCTTGTGGTTGGATGTGTTTGGAATGGCCAGTTCCCATCCTCCCATTAAGGTACTTGACCGATTATCAAGACTGGGCATCGGAAATACCGGGACAAATCCTATCATATTCTCAAAGTCGGCTCTCTTCTGACCTTCAAAGAATCCGGGCATCCATGAGCCTCCGAGGATCATTGCAATTTTTTTCTGAGCAAATTCAAGTCTATCGCTGGCTGGCAGACTATCTGGCTTCACCCCTGCATCAATTTGATCTTTAATAAAGCCTAGGGCCTGAATTCCTTCTGTGCCGTTATAAGTGGGAAACCAATACGTTCCCTTAGTCGGATGCCCATCCTTGAGCTGCACAATGTCTCCTCCTAGCATCCACAAGTAGGGAAACCACAGATCTTGAGAATAATAAGTATCAAATAGAATGGTTCCATTCATTCCATTAGGCCCGAACTCTTGGTTTAACTTCTGTGCGGATTCAATGTAGCCATTCCAGGTTTTTAGATCGTCTGCATCAACCTGTGCTTGTCGGAGCAAATCCTTCCAATACCATATACCTCTTACGTCCGTCCATGTCCAAATACCGTATACTGTTCCATTATAAGTTCCACCGTCCCAGTGTTGCTGATACCAATTTTGTGCCCCTCCCCAACTAGATACGTAGTCAGTCAAGTTAGAAAGGAAGCCTCTGCTGGCAAATTCACCTAACCAAATCTGATCTACGGATACAAAATCGAGGGATGATTTATTGGCCATTAGTCGGAGAAATTCTTCCCTAGTATCATTCGTTGGTAGCTCCTGGTACTCAAGAAGCAGGTGTTTGTCAGGATATTTTTGTTGCAGTTTTTCCAGACCCTTGTCTAACAATGATTTCCACCTCCCTTTGTCGCCCAAATCCGTGAGGAGGCCCCTCAATACAATTTCTGTTCCGTTGTCATCCTCTGATCCTATGCTACCGTTAACCAAATCAGATGTATTCATTCCGCCAGTAGATGCGAATACCAACGAATGCGGGAATGATATCAAGAAGGGTGAATCTGCTTTTGCATCAAATGGCTCTTTAAAATTAAATGCAAATAATTGATCATATAAAGACAAAAAATCATTTACTTGTAAACAAAAGGTGAAACCGGAAATGGCTAAGAATACCATTAGTAAAGAATGACGATTCAGAAGCGGTAATGACGGAACCTCAAAGGGCATTGCCAAATAGGGGTATGGTAAATATATTTATGTTTATCCTAGCATCATTAATGTGCTTCCTACCATGATTGATTCAGTAAGACGAGGTAGGAACTTCCATGTATACCGACACGCATTTGTAATGTTACTATATGGAAGTGGAAATGTTAAAGTAATCCGCGACATTACCTAATAAATGTAGATTTAAGAGGGAGGCTCTAAACGGAAAGACTAATTCTAATAGGCATCATAGTGGTAGTTATCATTGTAGGTTCCTCATTGATTTTATTGGTTTTTCTGCAAAACTTTACAGAATCAACCGTTAGGAATAATATATATGACCAGCAGATTGACAGACAGGCGGAAGTTACAAATAGCATCTCCCAAAGCATCAGCTCTGATCTTGGGATCCTAGTATCTGTATTGGACGGTCTTGCAAATTCTGATCTACTCCAAAGAGGAGACTTTGCTTCAAATGAAACAACCAAGCTCATTGACGACAAATTGCAAAGATATGGAGCTGAGGTTAATGACATTTTTCTACTAGATAGGAATAATATGGTGACTTTGGCTATGCCAGGCCCAAATACAACAACTGACGATACGAACTTGAAGGCCGGTGACGACTTGTCTCAGAGGCAATGGGTTAAGGACACAAAAACCAAAACTGGGGCGCCATATTTTTTTGGTGGGTTTGAGAGACAAGGTGTATATAAAATATTTATTACCTTTCCGATACTGGATAGAGAGACAAATGAACGGTTAGGAATCGTGGGAGCTTCTATCTCGACCAGCCCGTTCTTCTCAGCGTATGGTAACCTAGAAGACCTTGATGAGCAATTTTTGGTTGTATATGATAAAGGGGGTAACATCATAACTAATCCTGGCAATGCAGGTCTCCTTGGACAGAATTTCTTTGGAGAGTTCGTTCAGGATTTTGTAGCACGGAATAAGGTATTGAATAACCTCACGCGAAACCTTTTACAGGGTAACTCAGGTTTTGGAATATATGACTACGGAAGAGGGGAGAGGATTACAACCCAAGAACCAATAACGGTAAACGGGCGCCCTGAATTCTTCGTACAGGCAGTGACTCCCACAAGTGGTCTATATTCTGACTTGGAGAATTCTCTTTTCATTGAACGAGTAAAATTGTTCTCACTCTTTGCTGCTACCTTAGCAGGAGTGATTGTGCTCATGATCTTTTTAATCAAATGGAATAATTCCCTTAAGAATGAGGTGACTAGGCGAACTAAAGAGCTGCATGACTCGAACAAACAATTGACAGAAGCAAACAACCAACTGGAACGCAACAATAAATTACAAAAGGAATTCATTAACATTGCGGCACACGAATTGAGAACTCCTATTCAGCCAATTTTAGGGCTTTCCGAAATTGTAGCGAAGGAAAATAAAGACAAAGATCTTGATAAATACTTAGAAGTAATATTTAGAAATGCAAAAAGACTCCGTAAGTTAACTGAGAACATACTTGATGTAACTCGAATTGAAAGTAAAATGCTCAAGTTAAACAAGGAACCTGTGAGAATCCATGATTTGTTACTATCAATGGTAAAAGAATATCGAACAGAAGTCATTAAAGAGGATCATGCAAGGCAGGTAAGGCTATTGTATCGACCCAACGTAGATGGCGACCCTGCAAATATAGTAGTGGAAGCAGACATGAGTAGGCTTATGCAAATAATTTCGAACCTGTTAAATAATGCGTTGAGATTTTCAAGAAAAGAAGGAGGAGAAATCGAGGTAACATTGAGTGAACATAGCGAGGGGGATAATAAGTTTGCAGTAGTTAATGTAACTGACTACGGAGAAGGAATCGATCCAAGAATAGAAGCTAATCTCTTCACTATGTTTTCCACAAATTCTTATGATGGAACAGGTCTTGGACTTTACCTATGTAAGAACTTGGTCGAAGCTCAGGGTGGGAAAATATGGGCTAAGAACAATCCGCGTGCGAGAGGAGCTGTCTTTGGTTTTTATCTCAAGATCGTTAATGGAGGTGCAGATTTTCATCTTTGATTTAGAGGTGAAGCAGTTCATAGCGTCAAAAAGATGAAATATTGGAATTAAAGCAAGCCAATTAGTAGGGATTTTCACAAGGAATCAAACCTTTATACAGTTAGAAGATCCAAATAATGTTCGACATTTAGCTTAATGATGAAAAAGAATCTAAATCCTAAGATATGGTCCGGAACAAAAACGTAAATTTGAGATCCAGAACTCGAAGTAGGCGAAAAAGAGGTCAATCTGGAGAAAATTTAGCACTGCTCTTGCATAATTTATGAAGATCAAAATGAGATATCAAAATGTCGAGATTGGCTAACTAATTCTGAAGGAGGGCTCAGGCATCTTCAAGCATAACCAGTCCTACTTTGCTAGACTTTGTGAAGAATTCCATTTTTCCCTCTTTAGGTCGTACTCGGAGCGGGAATATTTGATCCTAGCAGGATGGCCCATCACAACAGTATCTGAAGGGACATCTCTAGTAACCACTGCTGCCATTGCTACAACACTATTCTTTCCCACCCGAATCCCAGGTTTCATGACAGCCCTACCACCTATGATGGCTCCATCCTCCACGATTACACCTGCCATTCTGGGACTTGTAGGATATGGATCATTAGTGAACGCCGCAGCAGGGCCCACAAATACATTATTTCCAATAACTGTTAATGGCGGAATGTAAACAGAACCCTCTATTCTAGTGTTCTCCCCGATTCTGACGTTATAATCTATATGAGTCAGAGACCCAATACTTACGTTATCGCCAATCTCCGTATTACTACCCACGTATGAGAAATGCCAAATCTTGACATTTCTACCTAACTTCGCGTCCGGTGAAACATAATTGATTACCTTGTTCTGATCCATTACTTGTCGATATTCCTTAATGCTATATAATTCTCTTTTTAATACATTAGGCAAAGAATATAACTGTCAGCAAGAGAGGGTCTGATTTTTGTTCTGTATTGAATTTCAGAATTGAGGCATTTGAGGATACCTCATCTCCGAAAAGGTAAATGACCGATTATCCCAATCGAGAATATGATTTAGTAACAAGAATATTGTTCTCTAAAGATCTTGGGTCCCTTCTATAGAATATCTATGAATAGTCTTCGGTCTTAGCAATTGGCCCAAGATAGTCTATGTACTATGTGGAATTTGCAAAAAGATAAGTATAACAACGTGTGATGAAGCTAGAAGTAGAAAGCATTTGCTATCATATTTTGCAAAACAGTGGGATGTTTTTCTTGTCGGAGCTGGAATGATAGGTGGGTTTAGCGTTGTTGTTCTCAAATTGTTAGGATTCTTTTAGCTCTGGTAAATGTTGGGGATGGATATTCCCTCTATGATACAGATGCTATTATATTGACGAGAGGATCAATGTTAGATTCTCTTGGACTAGCACGACATCAAGTGCTCAGAATAGCGTTCCTACTTATAGCGAAAAATTTCGTTAGATTGGATTGGAAGGCGCAATTTCTATTTTGCAAGGATCATGGTAGTACAAGGCCAAATCCTTTTTATAAGCTTGCAATTTAGATCGAAATATGAGCTCTATAGGTACAGGGGAAGCTGACTTGGATAAGCGGAAACCAAATTTGGGCAAGCTTCGATTGACTAAAGAGGAAAAATCAGTCATCTTCACCAATCGTAAAGGTGTACTCCGCAGAAGGAAGGGTAGAGGTTATTCTAAAAAGGAGGTTGCAGAAGCGTGTGTAAAAATTGGTATGAGAAATCAAGAGATATCGAAGGTTAGGGCCTATCACATCCCGGTTGACAAATTGAGAAGGTCTACTCACTCAGAGAACGTGAAAGAACTTACAACGGTTTTGAAAAAGTATTTGCAAAGCAAAAAGCCAAAGAATAGGAGCAAGAAGCAAAGTCAGAAGAGAGAGAATGGTGCCACTTCGAAAAATAACAAGTAACCTGATTCCTTAAGTTAGTATCACATGGGGTAATGTAGGTACCTTTTAGACGATGAAAGAGACCTATTTTCAATACTATAAAATAGGACATTGAATTGCATTACCTTTCATTATCTTTGGTCTCTTCAAGGTAGGTCTCGACTTAATGTCAATCATAAAAACAATTGATAGAGCCCGGAGTGAGAGGAGTCTGCTATTCCCATCAGAATACAATTCTTATCATTGAATCCCAACCCGTACTGAATAGTTATCAGTCTGCCTTCAAACCCGAGTTGGGGTTAGGGGGTATGATCGCATACCAACTAAAAGCGACATGGACGAGAGGCAATAATTCATTATGATCACTTATTGAATTGAATCCGAAAATCTATTTCACAATGGTAGGTCACCAAATACTGAAATATTATTGCCAGTAGATCAAGTTATGGTAAAAATTACCGAAATGGATGACAATATAACACTCGATAAACAATTCGAAACTGAGGTTGGGCCAGTCGTCGTAATGAACAAGTTCAATGTGATGCCTGGTGAGGGGGGAGGGGGGAAGAGTTTCTAAAAGTCTTTGCCGAGACTACCAAGGTCTTTAAGCAGCAACCTGGATTCATTTCCGCTCAGTTGCACCAAGGAATTGCTGGGAGCTCTACATTCATTAATTATGTGGTTTGGGAGTCTGTTGCACATTTTAAGCAGGCATTTGATAAACCTGAGTTCCGGACAAATATGGCCAATGTACTCCCTAATACTGTGATGTCTCCTCATTTATTCAAAAAGATTGCTATCGCCGGGGTTTGTGTGGATTAACTGCCGCGCAGCTTCCCGCCCATTCAATCTAGGCTTCCAATATGAGATTTCTGGCTCCGCTATTGTATTGTTCAATACTTAGGAAGCTAAACACTCAAAAATAGCATGGATATAAGATTCTTAATATAGTCAAGACATGGGGTAGTACATGTGATTACACTATTATATATCCATAGC
The DNA here is from genome assembly GCA_035697905.1 of Nitrososphaeraceae archaeon. Classification (GTDB taxonomy): domain Archaea; phylum Thermoproteota; class Nitrososphaeria; order Nitrososphaerales; family Nitrososphaeraceae; genus TH5896. The sequence continues at coordinate 602 of DASSCH010000062.1, read as the reverse complement.
TATTATTACAATTCTATCAACTAAAGGATCAATCTGTTTTTCGGTAGTTTAAATTGATTCTTTAAAGAATAATAATTCGAATTACTATGAAGCTCCAATAAATTAGAACATGACTTTCCTAAACTGCGATCCTGAATCTTGAAGGGGACATTTTACAAGTTTTAGTGAGGAGTCTATAGACAGCAGCAATTGTTATCATTTTCTATAGTCAATGTTATAATTATCTTGACGCCGACAACAATACAGGAACGATGTCAAATGAGTTACTTGCTGTCGTTCGTAACAGTGACATTCGTACTCGATCAGGAAAGTGCTAGTATTTCGCAGTTTTACTGGCCGTTACTGATTTTAGTACTACACTTTATGAAGAGTTAACTAGTCATGCAGGTATAAGGGTCTAAGCAATCCTGCAAGAAATGCAATGAACATGATTTTTGATTTACGACCGTCAAAAAGCCATATGCCATATCATTCAAAGCCTGATCTCTAATCCACAGTAATATTTTGTGACTTCGGTGACAATTAATACAGCCAGAAAAAAAACATTCAGGCTCTTAATGACTTATAACAGGGAAATGCCCCCCATACCTTTGGACGAGGGT
>DASSCH010000061.1:0-5431 GCA_035697905.1 Nitrososphaeraceae archaeon | reverse complement strand
CTATGGAACCATTATCGTGTACTACGTTGTTACGAATTATCATGTCATGAGTACCTGTGTGAGGGTCAAGACCGTAATGAATATTATCATGAATATGATTATTTTCAAGTACCATTCCACCAACACCCTTTGAGTAAAAAGCAAAGTATAGATCGTGTATGTTGTTTCCTCTTACTATGCTGCCTTGACCCCCTTCGTATCTTAAGCCGGTTAATCCTCCCCCATATCCTGATTCGTACCCGAGATATGCAATTTCTGAATTGATAATGTCAGTCGTTCCTGTTGCTTCAGGGTCAACTATAATATAAGGTCTTGGAGTGCCAATATGAACATCCTCACCATTTCTATGTGAATCCGGACTTAATGTATAATTATTTGTTGTAGGATCCCATGAAGTTATCTTTACGGAATCAATCTTTAAGCTGCCAGATACATGTATAGGATATGCCGTTTCTCCATCTCCAATTATCTTTAGCCATGAAGTGTCTGTGAAGTTAATATAAAGAGCGGCATTTTGAGCAACTGTTAGTCCTGCATTCAGTATCCATCCTTTGTCTGCAATTCCATCCCTTCGAAGTACATCAGGGTTCTTTAACTGACTGTCAATCTGAGATAAATTGCTTGTCCCGCATGTAACCGTTATTATTCTTTCTTCAGAATCAAATGTTATGCAGTTATAGGAGGACGAGGTAAAAGAAGGGGTGGCATGAACCATAGTACTGAATATTAATAGATAAATAGGAACTAATAATGTTGAAATACGTGGAATCAACATGCTTCTATATAGATCTAAAATAGTCATATACTTATAATAGATTTAAATATTTTGCATACTATTCGAGTCTTCTTGAGCGAGACCTTTCTTAAGATGCTATATCTGGGGTGCCAATTGGGCAGATATTTTTCATTGTAATGGATACAGCTACATTCTGAGATGTCTAGTTATATAGTGAAGCCGACTATGATAAGGTCAATCGTCGATTAAGCTGAAGTAGACATATACAAAAGCGAAAATTGACTTATACTTTTTGCTTTGCAAAGAGAAAGAGTTCGTTTCATTCGCAGTTCTTAATCCACTTGGTTTTCCACAAATTGATAACTATGATATTATCGCATAGACAGAGAGGGTTACTTACGATAGTAAACTTCGATAACAATTTGAGATGGGGGGGGCTTGCTTAAAATCAATCTCTGCTTGATAAATATAGTAAATGATAGGGACAAACCGAAGGCGTCGCTCTGATTATTTGATCTTCAAAGGATCTCTTCATGTGCTCAAGCTGGAACTCAAATTGAGCACGCTTCGATACCCGGCTGATTTAGAAAATTACAAGAAATAACATGACGACATTACAAGATAACAGAATTTAGTTAGAGTTCAATGATTGTAGGGAGGTATGCCCAGATAATATCCAGATAAAGGGAATAGAAGACACGTATCATCGCTGTCTTTAGATCAAACACTTCGGGCTTTGGTTTGATAATATTTATAGAGTACTACGGAACTGATATCATGCGCCTCTGAAAACGCACCATGAATTTTTCTTCAACCCGCTGTGTAGATTATCGGCTCCAATGTGAATCATAAGGAATGAAAATGAAAATGGTAACATTAAAAGTAAGTATAAAATTGGGCATGTACCTACTACGGATGTAATTGTGAGACCAGTTTTGCTTACTGTGGACGATGATCCACAAGTAGTTCGAGCTATTGAGCGTGATTTACGACGACAATACGGAAAACGCTTTCGTATTCTTAAAGCTGAATCTGGGTATAAAGCCCTTGCATTGGTGAAGCAATTAAAACTGCAAAATGGGATCGTGGCATTGTTTTTAGTAGATCAACGCATGCCTCAGATGACAGGAGTGGAATTACTAGAGCAGTCTATCGATATATTCCCAGAGGCAAAGCGTGTGTTACTTACAGCTTATGCCGATACGGAGGCTGCAATAAGATCCATTAACAGGGCCAGAATTGATTATTATCTAATGAAACCATGGGACCCACCTGAAGAACATTTGTACCCCATACTGGATGATTTGTTAGATGATTGGTGGGCTTCATTTAGACCTCCATATGAGGGAATTAAGGTTGTAGGACTGAGATGGTCCCCTAAATCATATGAGGTGAAACACTTTCTAGCAAGAAATGGCATACCTTATCAGTGGATCGATATAGAGACTGATGAAGGGCGTCATTTGGCTTCTTATGTCGACTTAACTAAGAATGGAGAGCGAGCTGCCCTGGCCACCCCCACTACCCCGGCTGAACACAATAAGCTTGAAGGCAACAAGAGTAGTAGTGGATCTTCGATTAGATCATCATCACCATCACCATTGACAACATCATCATCACTGCCACCATCATCCCTGTCTTCACCGTACCCTTCATTCTTAAAACTACCACTTGTCATTTTTCCTGACGGCTCTTATATGGATGAACCATCTAGCTCTGAGCTTGCAGAGAAAATTGGTCTAAAAACTCAAGCGCAGATGCCCTTCTATGATTTAATAATAATAGGAGCAGGACCGGCCGGATTGGCGGCAGCAGTATATGGTGCATCTGAGGGTCTTAGTACACTACTAATTGAAAGACAAGCACCTGGTGGACAGGCAGCTATGAGCTCTAGTATTGAAAATTATCTTGGTTTTCCTTCTGGTCTAACTGGCAGTAATCTTGCCAGACGGGCTGTTGCACAAGCAGTCCGATTCGGCGTTGAGATTCTATCCCTACAGGAAGTTACAAATATACAAATCAATGGTCCATACAGAGTAGTTCATTTAAAGGATGGGACAGAGATAAGTTGCCATGCCCTTCTAATTGCTAGTGGGGTATCATACCGTAGATTAGAAGATATAAAGGGAATAGATAAACTGACTGGCGCTGGTGTTTATTACGGCGCTTCCATGGTAGAGGCACTATCATCTCAAGGTGAAGATGTATATATGATTGGTGGAGCAAACTCTGCGGGTCAAGCGGCAATTGGCTTTTCCAGATATTCAAAGATAGTAACCCTTGTTGTCCGTGGCGATTCTCTAGCCAAAAGTATGTCACACTATCTTGTTAATCAAATAAACGGTACATCCAACATACATGTATTACTAAACTCAAAGGTTGTGGAAGTACGGGGCGACAATCGGCTTGAATTCGTTACCATATCCAATACTCAAACAGGACAACAGAGCACTGTACCATGTTCTACACTCTATATATTTATAGGTGCCGTACCACATACGGAAGCATTTGCTGAATTAATAGAACGAGATGCAAATGGCTTTATCTTGACAGGCCAGGATTTAGTACAAGATGGACGTAAACATCCAAAAGGGTGGAATCTAGATCGGGCCCCATTTTTACTTGAGACAAATGTGCCTGGGGTATTTGCTGCAGGAGATGTACGTCATGGCTCCACAAAAAGAGTGGCAACAAGTGTTGGAGAAGGATCGCTTGCTGTTCAATTAATACATCAATATTTGAAGAGTGTCAAATAGATAACAACGGCAGCAGCATCTTGTCTAGCAGTACATATAAAAATACTAATAGCACTAGTTAACATGAGAAGAGTATGACGATTAGTTCGAAGAGTGGCAATGTAACTCTTGATCGAGAAGCTGCTTTTCATCAAATACGGTTATTTTCCGGACTTTCAGATCAAGAGCTAAATTCATTAGAAAAAGGAAAAGAGGAATGGTATGAAAAGGGAGACAAAATAATTGCCGAAGGTCAGAACGATGCATTCTACGTAGTACTTAAGGGAAAGGTACAAGTCATTTTAAAGGATGGGCCCAGAGAAGCAGTCCTTTCCACATATGATGCAGGAGAACACTTTGGAGAGCTTCTAATAATTCTTGGTGAGCAGCTCTCAGATCATAAATGTGCTGCTTTTGCTGCAGAGAAAAGCCATTTACTAAGATGGGACGTAGATGCATTCTGGCGAATGGTGTACAGTTCGCCTGCTATGACTAAGCAAATTCTAGGTTCAATGGCACGCCTTCTTAAATCATTGGAGACAGTATTAGAGCATAATCAAAAGCTAATTGCGCTCGGTAGCCTGGCTGCGGGTCTTGCTCATGAGTTGAATAATCCAGCCGCTGCTGCTAATAGATCTGTCACACAGCTATCTGATTCCATTTTGGAATGGAGATCTCTGATGCAGAGGTTGAATAGTCCTGAAGGTATAAATTCTGCACAATGGTCATATATTACCAAATTAAGGAATGAAATTCTAAAATCTGATTCTAACTCTACGACTGTTGCTGGTGCTGGTGCTGTTGGTGGCGATCATAATACAAATGATGATGTTATGGCACAAAGCGAAAAGGAGGAGCAGGTCATAGAATGGCTTGAATCTCATGGTATTGATGATGGGTGGAAGCTAGCATCTGAATTAGTGAATGTAGGAATCACTATAGATACCATAAGAGATATCGCTGGGACCCTAATGCCCTCGGAGCCCGGTGCTCTTAATAGTAGAGTAGTCCAGAATCTCAAAGATATCTTGGGTTGGCTTACTACGACAATAATGGTTGATCGTTTGCTTTACGAGATCAAGAGCAGCACCTCGCGTATTAGCGACCTAGTTTCCGCGGTAAAATCGTACTCTTATGTGGATCAGACTCCTCTCCAGCATATCGATATCCATCAAGGAATAGAGAGTTCCTTGATTATGCTTCAGCATAAACTAAAGAAATCAGACATATCTATAATTCGAGAATATGATTCCAAGTTGCCGCACATTAATGCTTATGAAAATGAGCTAAATCAAGTATGGACCAATCTAATAGATAATGCTATTGATGGAATAGGACAACACGGAACTATTTCAATTCGTACCAAGAATGAGGCTGATGATCATATACTTGTAGAAATAGAAGACGATGGAAGTAAAGGCATTCCAGAAGATATAAAATCGCGGGTTTTTGAACCATTCTTTACAACAAAGGATCCAGGAAAAGGCACTGGGCTTGGATTAAGTATAAGTCATCGCACCATTACAGAGACGCACCGAGGAGATATACGAGTATATTCTAGACCAGGAAGGACTTGTTTTCAGGTTCGTCTGCCTATTATATTCAAAGAAGGGCTCCAAGAAAGGTACTGGTCTTGGATACAGCCTCAGGACAATGAGCAAACCCCCAAATCGTAGAGGAAATGCGCACTTCGATTCAATGCTCTAGGATAGCTTACCGCCGGGGATGCGGTGAAGCCTTCTATTGCCACTTAATAAGAGAGATGTACTTTGTGGGGATCATGAAATATACGATTGATATAACCTAAAACCTAAGGTATTTATTGCACTAGTCAACTAGGGTTCCCTCTAAAGGATATCCAGCTTCCTCCCAATCGGATATGCCACTGGCATAACGCCTTCCGTTCCTGTAGCCGTTATGTATCAAGATTTGATATCCTATTATACTTGCAGGGCTCAAT
>DASSCH010000060.1:0-2199 GCA_035697905.1 Nitrososphaeraceae archaeon | reverse complement strand
TCGGATAGTACTTCCTGCATTCCGGAAAAGAGAAGAAAAAGACAAGCTAAGTGGACACGTAGGCCAATCAGTAAGACATATGTTGAGGGGTCTGTTGATATCGTTGGATTTCTTAGTTGCCGCTGACCTTCTGAGGACTATCCTAGTTCCCTCGGTATTGGAACTTGTAACATTAGCAATTATTGTGGCAATCAGAATACTACTCAACTGGTCATTGTCGAAAGAAATTGAGTTGAGACATAAAGGGGCGCTGTAGCTATTCCATTATACCGCTTTCAACCCTTTTTTGGAAATCATGGAGGTACCTGAAATTCCAATACTTTATGGATCTCAACACAGAAACTGCAGGAGACTCAACCAAAAGTACGTATCACATACTTAAGATGAGTCTAGGACCACCTGCAGTAATATGGTACTGAGTTTAGGCCCTATTAGTATTTCAAAATGAGTGTATTTAGAAGTATCGTCTGGAATATCTCCTAATTTCTTTTATGCTTAGTCTTAGCTTGCTGTTAGTAGTTATCTCTGCAGTGCACCGTTATACGAGAAGCATAATCATACCCGGCGTGACGGTTCTTATGTTTCTTGGAGCAGTCGTTGCAGTACTTCCAAGAATTAGCCTCGACGTAGAAGAATTCTATGGTTTTGTTGAAGGAATACCTGAAATTATATTAAATGTTATTATTCCTATTCTGATCTTTGAGTTTGGTCGTAAATTAAAGTGAAGCCATTCCAATCGGTTACTTTGCTATTATAGGTGTGAAAATCATAGGAATAGGAATTAAGAGTGCGTTTCAGGTTCCATATATTGATGCAATTCTGTTTGGAGCAATACTGGCTGCCACTGACCCCGTAGCTGCTGGTGATATTCAAGAAATTTCCCATCCCTCACAAATTAAATCTTAAAGACAGGAGTTATCTCTTTTAATGTTGTAAAAGGCATCATCTTTTCCGGTGTTGCTCTCTTTTATTTGGTCCATGGTGGGTGCAATTGCTTTTGTACTGCATTGGGATGGATCAGCGGAAAAATACTTGATGAGTGGAATATTTAGATTTTACATTTTCATTAGATTGGCGATATCTTATTAAGTCAATATCTTAAGAATTCTAAGATGAGTGACTCGTAAGAGAGAAAAATGATCAGACAAACAGGAAAATCCAACATCATCTAAACTGGGATATGCTTACATCTATGATGGGACGAATTATGCCCATTAACTGTCTTTGAGTGCGTGTGACATGGGTAACCAAAAACTAATTTCTGCGCACCTCACTTGCGAATTTATCACACCATATCATTCAAGGAATAGGTAACTGTGAGAAATTATTTACATGCTGATAATGAGCACTGGCCCTTCGGGCCTATGGGACGAGTGGAGACGCTTGCTTCGTGGTAGGTGTGGGAGGGTCACCGTTAACATGGCACGAACTGCCCAAGGCGCCCACGGCATAAGCTGGATCACTACATAGCGGTAAGCCATCTTTGAATGGTTGAACTTTGTAAATTTGCTCAGTCTGCTTATCTATAATTACTAGGCCACTAACGTTTTTCAGCCCTGCAGCACATCCCAGATTGGGATTGAATGAACATATTGAGTCTCCGAAAGCATATACGAATCGACTTGTATTAGTATGGGGCATTAGAGGTGTAGAAGGAGGGGGAGAATCCGAGGCCAAAACGCAGACCGAAGGCATTACTAAAATTAGCAAAAAAACAAATAAGGGCACGAATGAACCCAGATGGAAGGAACCGATAAAAAAGCAGCCCCCGCTGTGGTCTTTCCAAATGGTGGTCAAATTGTATCTCGGATTATCCTAATTTGTAGCTGAATCCTTCTGTATATCCATAGCCACAGGAGACCTCTTTACCAAGTCTCTCAAGGTTTCGAGATCTGTAAAGAGTCGGATCATGTCTGTATCTTCATTTTTCAGATTGGCTTTTAGAGGAATTTGATTCCCCATTTTGGTCTCGAATACGATCAACGCTTGTCCAGCATTCAGCTCCAATTCGGTTGGAACAATTAGTGTAGTATCAGGCCACCCTTGTTGAATGTTAATTTTATAGGATGAAATATTACTGGCAGCATCCCCGATTAGATACCCATCACCGATGTTTAAATCTAGGCTGAGCCTCACAGATTTAGTTACTACCTAGCAATATATATCATTGCTCCTTCCATGAAATGCAAACTTGTCAAT
>DASSCH010000059.1:0-17672 GCA_035697905.1 Nitrososphaeraceae archaeon | reverse complement strand
TTTTGATTGCGCCAAGTTCTTCTTCTTGTCTGTATCTGACTTCATTTGTACGACTGCTATCCTACACAATTCGCTCATACTGTCTTATGACCTAGATAACCATGATTAGATAAATAATTATCTTGAAATCTAGTCCTCGGTCAAGTGAGGAGGAAGAGGGTAATCGGAATCCCTAATTGTAAACATCCTTTATGTATTCGAATATTCAAATCTATTAGCTACGTTGAATGGTCGGTTTGCCTTAACGCATGCAAAAAAAGTCGATCAAATTTGAGGAGTTTTATAATTCGAATGCCGAATACTATCTAAGGCCACAAAATACTGATATGCTACTCTTTAGTTAACTTAATTTCCAAAGTATTTCTATTGAGAGTATTGAAATAGCTAAGCCTTAATTTTCTAAAACGGTGAAATGTCACTACCTTCACTAGTTTCAACAGTTGCAAATTGTGGTTAGCAAATCTGGCGCTTGGATAACGCGCGATGAATCATTGTTCGGCAAACACCAGTATCCCTTATAGTAGACTTAGATGCGGATCAGAATATTTTGGTTCAATCCTAAATGTAACTCCGAGCGCAAGAAAAAAACTTCAATCAATAAAACCAAATATTGGGTCTGGAAGTAAGTATTGACACACTGATTCGGGATCGATTGCATGTGATTGGAGTCTAGATCACCAATAACTCTAATAATGAGAGACGAGTATTCTGAATCGAACAACTCTAAGATGATCAAGCTAGCCTTAATATCCCATGCGAATCTCAACATGACGGCAGCTATAAAAATTGATCATGAGGACGAATCTCCGGTATTAAAGTATAATGATACCTTGATTGGCTGCGTTTTTGAATCTAGTTCCGTAGGTTTGAAATCAGCATTTCATCTGCTGGATCAGGTTTTAGATTCCAGTTATGTGGTCTACTCGAGACCATCAGATAGTAGAAAAGGAGCAGCTGGACAGGGAAAATTTCGTTTGAAGAAATATATTGACAATAATTCTGCTGGAACAACTATTCAATGGTGAACTGTTGAGAGATGAACTCCACAAATCCTACAAGCTCTGATCGTTCGATGGCGCCGCATGGAAACCGACCGCTTTCATACAATTGGGTGTTTGCCAGTGGGATTGCGGTGATCTTATTGGGGGTAATGTTATTTGCATTGAGGGCAGTTCTAATTAGCCTCGTGATCATGATTATAGGAATTTCGCTATTTACAGTCTGGCTTTACCTAAGCACACGGTTAAAGGAATCAAAGAATCTTCCTCAATATGGCGGTTTGTCGAGCAGACAAGATCAGGGAGAATTGAACGAGAAATGCATATGTCCTATATGTAAGCATACGGTATCAGACACCTGCCTCAATGAAAATTGTGCATGTTGCATTCTGATGAAAGATGACAGCGTGATAGGGCATTCGAATAATCCTTTGCAATGAGATAATTTTATGGCTTACTGTCAGGATACATCCAGGTCAAATATTATCTCACAAGACCAGAGATAGGGAACCCGACAAAACATTAATTGAAAAAGGCACAGGCCACAAAGGCTGTTTGGCTAATAAGTGTACACTTGGATATCCCTCCTCTATGGCGATGTCGTCTGAAAATGAACGAGACGAAATCAACGGTTAAAATTGGTATGGGAATAAAATGCTCTTAGTCCTTATCACAACGGCTCTAGTCCCTGTACTTCACTACTCGAACTTCCCCATCGTTTGCTGTTAAAATAATTCGATCAAATTCCAGTTCACTTGGATTTGGAGAAGAGAACACAGAGGCAAAGGGCCCAATATTTCCAAGGTTCTGGGGAATACCTTCCTCTCCAAATTGAACCACTACGTCGTTCAATGAATCGAAATTATTATTACTGATCTTTGCGGTCACCGAGCCAATTAATCCCCCTCGTTCTATTATCTCGATGCTTACTCCAACCCTAGGGAGAAATACGGACAATACAACCAGGGCTACAACCACAAAACCAACGGTTATCCCAACCTTCGCAATTTTTATATAATTTCTTCTCACCTTACCACGGAAACTATTTTCCTGAAATTTGTCTTCGTCCCATTTATCATTCAATTGGAATACACCTGCGGTCGTGGGAAACTACTTGCATTCTTGTACTCTCTTGCATCATAAAGCGACCTGCCTTAAATAGGTACAGATGCAAAGAGACAATCCCCCAATATAGTCAGCAGAACGTCAGAGGTTCATACTTCATTTTTTGAATACAAGCTGAATTAAGATGAATATGCGAAATCCGAAAGACTCGATGTTCACTAGTATTCATTTTCTTAATTGGAAATTAACTTCAAACATTGTAATAATGTCCTTAATGTTTTCATCTGAAGCAAAGCTGCATATAGCGATCCATTTTTTATTTTTCTTTGCCATAATTTGACAAACTGCCTTAGGATTATCGGGGATCGTTTCTGCCTTCACATCGTACTTGCTTCTCAATTTTTCTTCCAGTATTGCCGCAACTCGATTGGGGGCTTGGATTGAAATTTTACGCATTTCCTTAATTAACTGGATCGGGATGGATATGATAATTCTTTCGATATTAAATCCTCTAGCCAGATCAGACTATTCTATGCCGAAAATAGGAGATCAATTAAGGCGAACGCCAAGCTTCATTTTTTTGAACTTTCAAGTAAGTCTATTATACTGCGAAGGCTGTCCTGGATTTCCTCTATTGAACTGTTTTGATAATCCATTCTGCTCTCGAGGTCCACTAACTTGTTGACTACAACTAACAGAATATTTATCGGATCATCGAATTCAATTCGCGGCTTGCCCATGGCAATTGATGTATTCTCCTCGTGCATCAGAATGCGATATTATTCATTCTTGCAGATATCTATACTTTACCGACATCAAATGGATTTTAATAGTTATCAAGCATGGGCGTTCAAGGTGCAACCGTAAAATAATCTGTCGATTTAGGATTGTTAATGTGGTTGGCTACCTTTGATAAGCAAGTATTCTGAAAGAACAATCACATACGTACCAGTAACCTATCATACTCCGGTTGTCAACATTGATAAATACTGTTGGATTGGTGGTCGAACTTAGCCAAGGGGTCAATCGCTCACGGGTGTGAGATGAATCGTAAAGTTTCCTTCCATATTCACAAGATTAAGAGTAAGTTGGACTAGAGGTGGGGAAGGGATTCGAACCCTTATAGATTCGCTCGCTACATTCGATTCTGCAGGCGAACGCATAGCCGCTCTGCCACCCCACCACCATTCATTTCTTGCCAATTGGTAACCTGGCAAGATCGTACTAGATTTCTACGATTATTTAAATTAAATCCTATTTGATGCTTAGGGCATAATACTTGATTTGAGCGTTGCAATACAGCAGGATCAGATTCTAGCAGTATTCAGAGTACTAGTCAATCAAATCTAACCGAATTGAAGCAGCGGTCTCCCTCGAAGGTGGAGGTTATACGTCTATCATGTCGTTTTCAGTGGTCTTCTTCCTATGGCATTGCCAGCACAATAGTTGCATATTTCCGATGTCGAAGACTGGTCCTCCTTTAGATATAGGAATGATGTGGTCTACTGTAAGCAAAGCGATAGGAAAATATTTGCCACAACCAAACTTGCAATATTTATTGTCCACGTCTTGGGAGGCTGAAAGGCTATAGCTAGGGTTACATCTAGATCCATACTTCTTAGCCAGAATAGTCTTATAATTCTGTCTCATGGAAGGGGGTAGCTGATACCAAGAATCTCCACTTTTACCGGCAACATAGATTCTTTTTCGCACCATGGTTCAACGAGGAGAATGGATATGTTATATACGTAAATAAAATGTTTGCTTATCTTGAATTTCTGATTAAAAAACAAGTGATAGAAATAAAATGCATAATAATTTCTCGTGAATTTTGCAACGCTATTTTGATTCCATTTAACTCAGTGTCTGAATGGCCTCATACTATTAAACGCATCACCGAACAATACGTCCCCACTATCCAGAGAGCAGAGGGGGTGATCACAATAACAGATTTTAATTATCTTTATAAGTATCCTATCGTGTTGTGTTCCCTTTCAAGTAACGACTTATCGGATCGTAATGATCTCTTATCTGGATATCTCAATTAATAGCTAGTTGTTGCACCGGTTAAAACTCTAGGTAAACAATGCATCATTCATAGCCTGTCAGTTACCTACTTGCAAATCTCCGAGAATTCGTCCTACCTTTGATGTCTTTCTAAGGCGAGTGTACACTTTCCCTGGACAATCAATAGAACAGCGCAAGCGATTTTGCCCACCCACGTATCTGCACTATTTCAAGATTTGTTTAAGCAGAATTGCCTAGCCACGATTTTTCATTATTATTCCAGATAGGAAGAAAAGTAGTAACAGATTTAACTCAAAACAGATGCACAATCTAGATGCTCGATTCCCACTCTAATTCAGCTGAACAATTTGTTTGACTCAACAATTCGTTACACGTGTTTATGTTCCTAAGCAGTAGATCACCAAAAAATATAGAAGAGAATATGCATCATAATCGTTGGATTCGACTGGTTGGGCACTTTTTATTCAGGTGTGCAATTTGGAACTATCAAATTGGCTCCTCTGGCCGGACAACTTCGACATAAATCCCGTTGTCGTGTTCTTCAATTTTATACAATCTTAAATTGCCTGAGTTTCGCCAATTGGGGCTCTGTTCCATCCAGGTGTCTTCCTTTTTCCAAGACTTCATGTTTTCTAACACACCTGTGAAAAGATTATACTCATATCCATGCATATAGCATACTATGTTATTCCCATTAAAGTGTCCCTTCGATAAGGAGGCTCCTCTGTGAGGACAAGAATTGCTGCACGCAAATAACTTTCCGTTTCTTCTCCCTACAAGGATATCCCTATTGTTAATTGCAAAAACATTCAAAGAATTGTCCTTTATTTCGTCGCTATTGCAGAGCCTCATCTTCTCTAGAATCGTAAAGTTACCGATCGAGATACTATAAATCTATTTGCTCAATTGTACTTCATCCTTGATAGGAACTATTATCGTAGGGCTAATTTGACTTCAATATAGAAAGTATCATCTAGTATTATATTCTTCATTAGCCAAACTATGTGGTTGCAGAAATTAAGACCTGACCTGACATGCACACTCAAGAAATCTATGGACAAGTATGAAGATTTTTATATCTATGTTGGCTAATAATAAACTACATTTTGCCATCAGAAATAGTTACTCCTATGAAAATTTCAGTCAAAACTAGAAATAGTTTAGTTGAACAGGCACTCCAAACTATCTCTCGAAGTGGAGAGAATGGAATATTCCAAACCGAACTTTGTAAGACTTTTTCTCTAGACAGCCGAGATGGGTCAAGGCTAGTCGGGAATCTGGAAAAACAAGCACTTATTTCTAGGGAAAAAATCCTTTACAATGGTAGGTGGACTTACAAGTTGATAGTAAAGAAACCTACAATGTCTGAAATCGAAAAAAAACAAGTAGAGATAAATAGTGTTGAGGGAGCCCCGTGTTTCAGTTGTAATTATCAACATTTGTGTTCGTCTGAAGATGACATGAGTCAGTATAGCCCAGCTAAGTGCACATGGATAGCAGAATGGGTACTCTCTAGTTTTAGCAGGACATTGAATCATCAGCGCCATATCGACTAATAGTCACAGCTTTGTATACAGATTATCAACAGCCTTCACATTGTAACATTGCGTAGGCCCTTTTTAAAGAGGATACAAAATCCAATTAAGATCTTCCGTGCAAGAGATCTAGCTGGAAGAGCTTTCTGACCAGATTTATTTTACTTGAATATTGAGGAGTATGGACTCCAATGGGTTTATGAAGAACGCTGTAGGTCATCCTTAAAGGCCAATGGAGTCGTAACAAACCCAGACTCGATATCAGCAGTCCCTTCTGCTTCCCAATTTATGTCAGAGCTGCTGAGATTTCCAGTACTGATTTGTGTGAGAGTTGGATCGTTACGTGGTATTTCGAACTTTGACATGATTGTAGCTTCGCCTCCAGACAAGAGTTGTGGTCGTCCGTGGACAGGAATATCGACATAGTCAATATGTCCATTACCTAGGGACTCACCATTCGCGAAAAGGGTATATTCGATTTTAGAGGTGGTCAAGGTCTTATCTGTAGGGTTATCGACATTAAAAAATACATTGAGAGTAAGCAGGTTCGCTGTTTCCTCTTCTGGAGAGGGATTCTCAATCTCAACTTTGTCAAGGTTGATTTTTACGGCATTGATATCAGGCGGAAGGGTGAGAGTCAAGATAAGTGGTGTAAAAATTATCCCTGCGACAATTGCTGCAACAACGCCAATCAGAATCGCTCTGCGTCTGGTAAGAAACATCCTTACATATGAGCTAATCAAAAGCGCATTAAAATCCTTTCTAAGACAATACGAATAATAGTATTAATGTCAATCTTTGTTTCGTAATGGCCTTGGGGGATGTCATAGTTTTTTGGGTGCATCTAACCTGTGCATCAATCTGGGTTGGTGGATCCTTATTTTTAGGGATAGTTTTGGCACCCATGTTAGGAACGATTGCCGAATCGCCAGCAGAGCGTCTTGCCATAATGCTAAGGATTGGACGGAGATTCAATAGAATTGCATTACCAGCATTTATAATACTGATAATAACCGGAATTTACAATTCTCGCGCTTTTCTTTTGCAGCCAGTTGCGCTAATAGATTCAGACTATGGCTTTATTTTGCTTATCAAGATCATCTTCGTTATTGTTACGCTCATTATCTATATTATGCACATAAAGTCTATTGACGTCGAAACAGAAAAGAGGATTATGAGTGGTGACTCCAATTTATATATTCAACCTGTAAGATCCAGAATTATTCTTCTAGGAAGAGTGATTGTAGGATTATCCTTGATAATCTTGTTCCTTGGTGCATTGCTAAACAACAGCGGTACCCTATCATTTTGACGAAAAATTTTTGCTTCAAATGATCAATATCATATTAGAACATTTGAGTTAGCTGGTCAGACGAAATATCTACCAAAAGTAGCAAATATATCACTTTTTTCATGAAGGGTCATGATTACTTTTAAGTAACTTTTAGGACAAGTGGGATCCTCTGTTTATCTTATAAAATCCCAATTATTAGAGACGCCACGGTGGCAAGCATAGCAGTTGCAGATAGTGAAAACTAAGCATTTCCCGACCTTTTAAATCAGAAGGCAAATCAGTGACATACACTTTTATAGTAATATGGTATATAGGAATTTTGAGAGGAATTTGAGGAGTTTAAATGTTTTCCTTGAGAAATCCGATGACATCAGAGGCGTCAAAGACAATTACGCTGCTGGTCTTGACGATGATCTCCCTTATGATTTGGTCTCCCGGCCTTATTACGTAGATTCTATTATGTTTAGCCTAGACCGATCCGCTTCTACTGATTTCGATTCTGAATAGCAGATTCAATTACGATATACTGTAGCTGTTCCTAATAGATTGACATTGAACTAACTCAAGCCATACTATTTTTGGGTGTAATGTCCGAAATAATTTGTTCAATCTTATGCCGCAATGCTTCCTTGACTTGATTATTATCAATCATGTTCAGCGGTTCCTTACAGGTACTGCACTTGAAGAACTGCTCTACCGCAAGATCGAATTTGACATGTGGACACTCATTGTTCCCACAATGGTAGAACTCAGAGGATTCTTCGTATTCGAGTCGCTTTTGTAACCGATCAAGGATTTTTTTCTTCTGATTATCGATAAAATTGTCTACTTGATCTCTTTTCGCTCTCCATCTATAAACAAACCATCCTTTCTTCTCGTCCTTTACACGGATGCCCGTGATCAACGCCTTCCCAAACATATCATAAAGAACTTTTCGAATGATGTTAATTCTAAGCCCGGTCGCCCCCGCAATTTCCTCATCAGTTGCATCTTCTGAATGCAAGAGGGCACGGGCAACTTTTAGATATTCCTCACCTCCGATGAGCGCAGCAATCCTTACAAAAGAGTCTTCAGTATCGTCTTGATGCATCTTTTCTATATCATCAATTTTTAGATATATAGTTACCGACAGCCAAATGAAAGTGAATTCTCTACACCAAAATTCAAAATAATTTGAGCTAGGTAGGCAGTATATCTACCCAATCAATTATGATATCTTCTTGTTATGAACGAATTCTCCCATTTCCCAACTGATCGAATTCTTACTAAACTTGAAATAATCTACTAGTACCGAGGGCTGAGAGGCTGGTTCTAGTGCCAAACTAAAGGGACCGCTGGTGATAGCCTCTGTTATATCTCTTCTGATTGTTATAGCGATTTTCTCCTCGTCCTCGGTACCGAGAGCTGCCCATCTCGTTGTTGTATCTCCTTTGGCCATAATGATTTTCTCGCCCATCGCGATAGCTATTAGAAGGCCTGAACGACCTACCCCTCGAATAAGATGGGCGATGGTTCCTACCTTCATAAACAGGGACTTCTATCCCTAGTTCAAAATTCAACTTGCGGATGGGTTGGTCTGTTCGATTAATAATTCTCTGAAAGTCTTCAACCCGCTCTACAGAAACCAAGGAGACGGCCTTGCCAGTGCCACCTGCTCGAGCTGTTCTACCGATGCGATGAAAATAAATCAATGGATCCTCTGGGACATCATAATTTACCACATGACTTACAGCAGGGATGTCGATACCTCGTGCCGCTATGTCAGTGGCGACAAGTATATCTTCCTTAGCCGTCTTGAATCTATACATTGCCACTTCACGCTGCTTTTGTGATAAATCTCCATGTATTGAGATGGCCTTAAAGCCTGCAAATTTCAGATCATTGGCCAATCTATGAGTTCGTTGCTTTGTAGCAGCAAATACGATCATCTGTTTCTTACTTTCATTTTTGATCAACTCACAAAGATGCTTAAATTTCTGCCGTTCGTGAGTGACTAGGTATGACTGATCGATCGTATCGAGGCTGATTTCTTCTTCGTTAAGTAGGACTTGTTTAGGATTAGTCATATATTCTTCCGCAAGGCGAAGGATTTCAGGAGGCATTGTGGCAGAGAACAGACATGTCTGATGCTTTTCGCTTAGGTAGAAAAGAATAAACCTGATGTCATCAATGAAACCCATATCTAGCATTCTGTCGGCCTCGTCAAGTACGACGTGACTTACCTTGTCCAGCTCGATAGTTCCTCTTTTCAAATGGTCAATTAATCTGCCAGGAGTTGCCACGACCACCTGAGCTCCTCTCTCCAATCGTGATTGCTGCTGACCGATACTTACCCCTCCAAAAATGGATACCACACGAATTGAAGTATACTTTGAATATTTTGTGATCTCATGGGTTACCTGAACCGCAAGTTCCCGCGTGGGTACTAATATCAAAAATTGTACCGGACCGTTAGTTTTGAGACGTGATAACACAGGCAAACAGAATGCTGCCGTCTTACCAGTTCCAGTGTGTGCCTGACCAATCACATCATGCCCTTGCAAAATAAATGGGATTGATGCTTCTTGAATAGGAAAAGGTCTGGCGAAGCCTATTTCTTCCAATGCCCTAGTTAAGGGTGGGCTTACTCCTAATTCCTCAAATGTAGATTTCAATCTTTCTTTTCACTAATATTTTTCTGCACAAATGCACGGAAGAAATGATAAGTAGTAATCTGATACTTGACATATCTGCCGCTGCTTTTGACGACAGGTATTAGAATGCACAGAAATATAAGGGATACGGAACCTAATTTGGTCTGAATAGTGGTGTTCAATATGATTTGCTCAACTAGATATTGGAGCGTAATACAAGTCTTTTATATTCAGACCCGATAATAGTTATTCATGCTAAGCGAAACTCCCAGAGACAGCTACCAAGAGAAGAAACTTCGTGGATCCGGAGGATATGTTCTAGCTAAAGTAACAGATGAGGAACAGAAAAAAGGTAACCTCGGAGGGCCTGAGCTTTTCTTAGCAGGTGTGGGAAGACTAAACGAAAATAGGCTCTTGAAACACTATTGTAACAAATGCGAAGTACTATTTGATGGTCCTTCCTCTATTGTGTTTGATAACCCAAATGAGGATCTAGGGGAAGGGGTGATTTTAGAAGAGAAAGGTGAATACAAATGCAAGAAATGCAAGAATACGATTGCGCAATATCGCAAGTTTCGATCTACTAAGAATGAAAGGGCAGTCCAAGACAATTCGTCATCTGTCAATCATCAGGAAGTAGGTCAACAAATCTATTCGACAAAGCCAGAGGAAACTTCTAGATTTTTTGACCATTCTGCAGTTGGCTCATTGGATGAAGTGCATAACGCACTACTTAACGGTGAATTTCTCCCAATACACTCACTTATTGAAATGCCAGCCTATGACTCAGAAGCAATGCTAATTGGAAATATAAAGGAAATAGGCCTTAGGAGGCTAAAGGATGGAACAGTCGATGTAAGCATCATGGTCAACAATCAATTAAAGGATAAAGACGCCAAATCTTCTGAAATCTTATGGTCAAAGATATCCAAGATTGGTGACATTGTGCTAATTAATGAGAATCGGTCCAAAGTTGAGCCTAACTTGCATGATGGAAGTACAACTCTCGCGAAGTGTAAGGCATGCGGATATACAAATGAAGAAAGTTCGAAGTATTGTGAAGAGTGTGGATCAAAATTATGATAATAGTGCACGTGTTTCTAATTGAAGGGATTTTGGAGTCGCTTCTCATAGTTTAATGGCTCAGTAGCCCTTATTGAGGTTCGATTGTAGCTGGTGGCTTGCTCGACACGGCGTAAGTCACCCATGTTACTCCTTCCACCTCATTGCTGATTCGATTGCTAATTTTTCCAATGAGATCATGAGGTAATCGTACCCAGTCAGCCGTCATTGCATCAACAGAATCTACGACCCTAATTATTGCAATGCGTCCATATAGCCTACCATCGCCAATTACACCTACCGCTTTATCATCACCTACCGCTACATACGCCTGCCATACTTTGTCGTACCAGCCTTCGGCGATCAACTCATCTTCAACTATCTTGCTGGATTCTCTGGCTATACGAATTTTCTCAGGATTCACCTCGCCTACAATTCTTACAGCCAAACCAGGGCCAGGGAAAGGATGTCTCTTCAATAATTGCGCTGGGACTCCAAGAGCCGCCGCAAGTCTCTTCACTTCATCCTTATAGAGTGTATTCAGTGGTTCAACGACCTTTAGATTAAGCCATTTAGGCAATCCTTTCACGTTGTGGTGGCTCTTAATAACTGATGCTGGACCGTGAGACACTCCACTTTCTATGATATCAGGGTATAGAGTTCCTTGTGCCAGCCATTGAAAAGGACCATGTTCAGATGCAACATCACTAAAGACTCGTGCAAATTCGTCACCTATAATCATCCTTTTTTCCTCAGGATCTGTGATTCCTCTCAATCTTGTGATGAATCGCTCTGAAGCATTGACTACTAGTAGCGGTATTTTTAGAACTCGTTCAAAAGTTTGAACTACCAACTCCTCTTCTCCAGCTCTTAGCAGACCATGATTGACAAATACACACTGAAGGTCGTTGCCGATCGCTCTATGAAATAAAACCGCTACCGTGGTCGAATCAATACCTCCGCTAACGGCGCATAATACTCTATTACTTCCTACAGTTTTGCGTATCTCTGAAATAGTTCTTTCTAGGTAGTCTTTCATGTTCCAGGTTGGCGCTGCCCCACTTATTTGAAATGAAAAATTCTTAAGAATCTCGGTCCCACTCTCCGTGTGTAACACTTCAGGATGGAATTGTATTCCAAATAGCTTCTTGTTTCTATTAACGATCGCCGCTGACGAAGAACTCTCGGTATGAGCTAGAACTTCGAACCCTTTTGGTATTAATTCAGCGGTGTCGCTGTGGCTCATCCAACATCTTATGTTACCATCTATGTTACTAAAAAGGTCGTCATGGTCATCAATTACAAGGTTCGAACTACCATACTCGCGAACAATGGATTTTCTTATCCTTCCTCCAAATCTGTCAACAATTAATTGATGTCCATAGCAAATTCCCAAGATAGGTATTCCGAGGTCAAAAATACCGTAGTCAGGCTTGGGAGACCCGTCAACATATATACTAGCTGGACCGCCAGAGATAATAATTCCTTTAGGTTTTATTTCCCTAAGCAATTCCGCAGGAGTATCATGAGGCAACAGCTCGCAGTAAACATTGGCTTCCCGTATCCTTCTGCAAATTAAATGGCTATACTGTGAGCCGAAATCGAGGACTACTATTCTATCCATTATTCATCGCGAGCCTTTTTCAATCATACGACTAAAAACCCAGGCGCAAGTGTTGAATATTTCATTAAGTCGTTCCTTCTCCCTGTAATTGTTTATCCTTATCCTACGTATTATGTTGTCTTCATTTTCTTCCACAATATACGTCAAAGATTCTGACTCTTTAATCTGCGAATTACGAGCCTTTTCTTCATCTTTCACCTTCATACCATCAAGAATTCTTCCCAAGAAAAAGGACCGGAACGGGGCCGTATTGGTACTTAATAAGATATTCTCGGCAGGAACGATATCTACAAGATGAGTAGTAATCTCTGCTTTGGCAAGCAAGAGATTATCTCTCACTCTATGAAGTTCTTTAGTTTCTGCAATATGAGATCTTGAGGGATCAGAAGCTGTTGGATTAGATTCTGTTTCTCTATGCGCCGTGTCCTTAGCGGCAGTTTGGTTATTAGGGTCTCTGATATTCGAGGCGATTGTTTGGTTAGATGCATGATGACTTGAGATGCCATGGAGCTCAGAGGGGGAAAATTGATTTGTTGGATTCGGCTGGAGTGTATAATTATCCTTCAAACTAGATGCTGCCTTGAAACTTCCTAATTTAAGCATGCTATCGACGAGGGAAAGAGTGGCACGTAAGTTTTCAATCTCCTCATGCTTGTCAGAAATCAGCTTGACAAGCCATTCACGGATCTCCGCAGCTCGCTTGATTTCATCGTCAGAATAGCTAGATGACAATTCAATTTGCATTGACATGAAAGATATAATAGCTTTTCAGAGGGCAAGTATCATTACTTGGCTCTTACATCTGGATAGATGTGCAACCTCACCAGCGTAGACCGAGCTTAGAATTTAAGTTAAAGCATCACTGTTAAGATTGCTTCTAAGTTACATTGGAGTGATTCTTTCAGATGTTAGGTTGAAGTTAGCTTAAGGTAAGCAAATCCTTTAATGGGATTTGTCGAAGTATCAAATAGTTCTGATCGTGTTCTAACTGCCAACATCGCTAGTAATTTTTTTGCCACCTTCATCTTCGCCCTTTTTAATTCTGAATCCTGTATAGTACTCTTTGAATAATACTTCCCGATCTTGTTTCCTAAATCCATACCAACAAGTATTATTTGGCTCGCCCCCAATTCTTCAGCAAGGAATACAGATCGATCACCGTCGGTGAATCCACCGAAATTGTACACGTTATTAGTAGGCATTACCTGGGTAGAACCTATGACATGTCTGAGTTTAGGCACTAATTTAGTCATGAGTGAGATGTTATCTCCGTGAGCGTGAACTACCATTATAGCTCCTAGCATGTCAGCTTTCTTAAGAGATAACTGATTTCCATCCAGGTCTGTCACTACGACGTCGGGTTTGATCCTGTGCTCTAAAACTGCCTGGACTGCTCCATTAGCCACAATTTTCGTGAAATTTCGGTTTCTCTTAATATATGGGATACTAGCTTCTAAATTAACCCCTGCGCCTATTACCATGACCTTCTTTCCGCGAATTTTCTTTCTTAGTAAATTGAGATCTAATGCCTTCCTACGGGTCATATGAGATAGAACTTTTGCAGCTTCTTGGTCCTTCTCAGTGCTATAGCCAAATTGTTCCCTGATTTCCTGATAGTAAGGAAACCATTCGATAAACTCCACGGTTAACGTTGTAAAGAAGTTACTAATAGGTTGTTTGCTCTTGGGCTTGAAAATCTGACGACATAGATACTCTTGCCACTAACGTCGGTTTGGTTTTTAATCCTTATAATAACCGATTGATTTGCTCGCCTGTAACAATTATAACTTTCTAGTACAGAATGTCTGTTATAACTTTGACAATTGAAAAAATGAAACTAACTACTAGCTTTCCAGGCGATCAGATTGCGTTTATAGAGGAGTTTGAGAGCGGCAAAAATACGTACGTCGACGATGGAAGTATCCGATCCAGCACGATTGGAAGTAAGGTGTACGATTTGAAGAGACATATAGTAAGAATAGAGCAAAAAAATACACCTAAGTTGCCAAAAATAGGAGATATTGTTGTTGGATATATTGATATGCTCTTTGGTAGCATGATATCGGTAAGAATTTTATATATTAATGACGTAAAATCTATCTCTGGATTTTCTGCCATTTCAGCTACAAGGGGTATATCGCTTTCAGGAGGACAAGGCGGGTGGTCGAGGGAAAGAGGAGATCGGAGGTCAAGAGTCACGTTTAGGGTAGGAGATATTATAAGAGGAAGAGTAGTAAGCCTCCTCAATTCAAACATTCACATCACTATCGCAGAGAAGGATTTCGGTGTAGTCTATACATTGTGCTACAATTGCGGAGGAAATACAGTGAGAGTGAACAATGCTGTGAAGTGTGTAGAATGTGGAACCTACGAAGAGAGAAAATTAACGTCAGACTATGGAAAGGAGACTTTTAGTTCAATTCACAATGGCAAGACGTTAAATGGTGGTAAATAAGGTCGCTTTTCAAGGTGAGAGAGGCGCATATAGCGAGCTTGCAGTCATCCATTTCTTCCCAAACTCTATACCAGTTCCGGTACGATCATTCCAAGATGTAATCGAGACATTGTTATCAGGCCTGTGCGACTATGCAGTAGTACCTATCGAGAACTCAATTGAGGGAAGCGTAAATGAAGTGTACGATTTACTTTTGCAATCGAACTTGTACATTGTAGGAGAAACCTATCAAAGAATACACCATTGTCTTATTACAGTAAAAGGAAACAATCTAAGCTCCTTAAAGGAAGTCTATTCACACCCTCAGGCTCTGGCTCAATGTAGACAGTATTTAAACATGAAGAAACTTGTCTCTGTGCCAGTATATGATACTGCGGGGGCAGTGAAGATGATCAAGGAAGGTCAAAATAAAAGAGCAGCTGCAATCGCAAGCAAGCGTGCCGCCGAAATCTATGGAATGGAGATTTTAGATGTTGGAATAGAAGATAGGAAAACCAATTTTACAAGATTTTATGTACTATCAAGAGAGCCCGCAAATACTAAGCCATCAGGGAATGATGGAACTTCCATCATTTTCTCTGTCAAGCATGCACCAGGATCGTTAGTGAATATCTTGTCTGAATTCGCAAGAAGAGAGATCAATCTTACTAAGATTGAATCGCGTCCAACCAAAGAGACCCCCTGGGAATACAATTTCTTTACTGACTTTGAAGGACATGTTCTTGACTCAAAAGTTAGAGATGTTTTGAACGTCATAGAACCAAAGACAGCTTTCGTAAAAGTGCTTGGCTCGTATAAGAAGGAAACGACTGATAGGTGACATCGAGTATTTTCATCGAAGTTTAGCTCGTAAACCAAGACCGAGTACTATAATCCCGGTTACTATAAGCATGAGCTGTCCGCCTAAAGCTATCTGACTGCCTTTTGTGAAAGCACTGCCAGTTATGCTCAAATCAGAACTTCCCAAGTTCTCTATGGATATTGAGTACTGTCCCTCCTTCGGAGCAGTAAAGTTATACTGAAAGTTAGCAGCATTGATTACTGACCTAATTACCTCGTTTTCAGGATCCACAATTTCAATACTTGAATTAGATCCTGTGACAGATAACACTACAGGATTACCCACATTCATGTTAGGAGTTAGTGTGTCACTCTGACCTGCTTCAACTGTTCCATTCAGGGATACTGGAATAGGAGTTAGTGTGTAAAGTGCAGATGCCGAGCCTATGATAATAAAAGAAACTCCTGCGCCAAGTAAGATATAGAAAACCCTTGACCTAGACGCGAACGAACCTCTCATGTATCATGTGGAGTGTAAATGGGCTATAAATACATCGTTCTAAATCCTTGCAACATTGTTGTTATTAGAGCCTCGATTTATTTGGATCCAATTGAATCAAAACGCCATGGCGAGCAAATTCGAGGTTTCAGAGTTGTTAAAGAAGGTAATGTATCATATTCCATAAATAATTCAACTTCATGTTATACTGGGTTCATTCGATTTTACAAATACCAATTGCTCATTAGGATGAAAAATGGACCTCAAACATTATCTGACCATTTGCCTTGCTACCATAGATTAGCAACGATCTGTGAGTAGCGATCGCCTTAATTATGGTTTACATTACTGATAAGCGGAACTATCTATGCATATTTTAGTTGCTTCCTGTCCTTTTATCTGAATCACTGAGTGTTTTCTGAATTTCACTTTGTGTTTCCTTCGCAGGACTGCTATAGTCTAATAGCCGTCGGATGCGAATAGCACGGTTTGTCCCCAACCCGGCTATCATTGATAACTCTGCTACTGATGCAGTTAGGGTTCTTATAGGAGTTCCAAATTTTTTTAGCATACGAACAGCAGTTTTGTCTCCGACACCTGGCAAAGAAGATAGAACTGATAACTGCTGAATGTAAAGAGGATTTTGCTTACGAATTCTTCTGAGTAGTGGACCGCCTAGTGATCCTTCCCTGCGAACTAGATTCGCAATCATCATGAGTATTCTCGAAGTGTACTCAGGCGTAGGAGTTGGTATTATAGGAATTCGAAATTCAAGTGCAACCCGGGCTAAGGTGTCAAGTATTAAAGGCATTTGTTCCTCGTATGAATCATGGTAATTGTTATCTACCGGTGGGGGATACTCTTTCGGTCCTCCTAGTAGTGCTTTTCCTTCGATCACGATGAATGGTCTGGAATAGTGTTGGACCAAATCGTTACATTGCAGGAACAAACGCCCATCATAAATGGAACTTATCAAATCCGGAATAGTTTTCCTTTCAACAGCAGTCTGAGGAGAGACAATGTAATCTCCTACTGTCAGAAGGGAAAATTCTATTGAAGCTCCAAGATTTCCTAGTAGTTCAGGGACCCGACTGCCTTTTTCCCTTTCGTCAATTATGATCCTAGCTCCCACTCCCACAGTTTGCTATTGAACACCTCTCGTTAATGTTTCTAACTAGAGTCAAAGGAGTTCTCCCTGCCCAATCCCCTTCTTAATATAGTCTCAACTCTTGCTGAGACAGTATTGTTGATTATTATCAGGGAAATTGCGAGAGTATCTTACCGAATCATTGGGGGTTTTGAGCTGACGAACTGGTGCCTCCTACGATCCCAGGACCCCCAGCGGGACTTAAATTCCCTTGTGCACCTCTTATCATTTGATTAATCTTGTTTTCAACTTCCTTTAGATTATCTTTCACCCTTGCTTCCTGTTTTGAAAGCACCATTAAGCGAGTCTTGGCTAACTCCTTCTTCTCTTCTAGTTCTTTACTAATATCCTCTTTTTTAGCTCTAATTAGTAATGGGCCGGCGCTCTTGTAAACGGTATCTTCTGGACCAGCTTTGCTAAGATCCTCTAGTGCTCTATCAATCTCAACGGATTCCAACTCGACCTGCTGTTTTTGCATTAGTATGGCTTGCAAGTTTTGTTGGAGCTGCTGAAAGCGTGATACTTGTTCTTTCAGCCAGGGTGGAAGTTCTT
>DASSCH010000058.1:0-11826 GCA_035697905.1 Nitrososphaeraceae archaeon | reverse complement strand
GTTCATGGATGTAGAACAATTATTGGACAGAATCCATTTTCCAAGTAAAGATGGCCTAGAAGATACATATTCTGCAATATCTTCCAAAAGCAAGGCAACGCCGTTGATCACAGGGTACAATTGATTGCAATCTTCACATTTGAGAAAACCCTCTAAACATTCGTTTCCGTTGGTTGAATCGAGCAAATCAAGTGATAAATTCCTACTACGCCCATAGTGTTTTATGCATGCCAAATGTCGCGTTAATTGTATTCTCATTCGTACTTATTCAAAAATGTCATCTGACTTCTAAACTCTCGCTCAATAATAGTATTTTCAAGGTACTGCAAATTCTCAAGTTAAATTTTATCCATGGTTTCCTGATACCAGGGCACATAAGAATATAGTAGCATGATAAACATTACCGAGATCAATCCAATTTCGGTTTCATTTTCACTTTCAATTTCATTTCTTGGTGTCGAACGTCTTCAAGATATTCTATTGCCCTATAAAATTTAATATAGGATTTGTCAGTGTCAGTAAATCTATTTATACGAATTTTAATATCCTCAACAGCTCTTGCAATAGCTCTTTCTTCGTTCCCTGCGACTAAATTCTGTAATTTTTCTGCCTCTGCAACGAAGTTAGTGAAATACTTCTGGTTGAATGCATTCTCTCGCAATAGCGATGACACGAACTCTGACGAATCGTTTAAGATACTTTCAGTAATCATTATCTACATCCCAAAGCTCGTCCCGGCAACCTTTTTCATAGTTCCTAGATCGAGCTTGGAGAGCATTGAACCTAATACTAGGTTAAGGTAATAGGTAAGCCCAATGACCACTGCCATGTACTCATCATGGAGATCAGGATTTCTAATCACTTCTATTTCTGACCGCGGAAAAATAGACTTTAGGAGAGCTAATTCTTTGGCCCGATTCTTGACTGGAATAAGCAAATTCTTGATAATTCTAGAACTTTTAGTGGCGGGACCAAACATCGGATGGATACATAGGCACGTAATGTCGTTTCTGGCAGCGCGCAATACATTGAATATTTGCTTCTTAATGGATGAAATTTCCGATAGCGTGGCTCCCTCTTTCATGTAGGTGAAACATTCTTGAACGACCGAGACGATGGTATCAATAGGTACACAGACTATAACCAAATCGGCCTCTTTCACACAAGCTCTAATAGTTTCATAACGATCAACGCACTTTAAGTTTCTAAATGCAAGTCTTTTTTTATCATAAACAGATACTCTCACACTTTTTGACCGTGCAAAGTAGTAAGTAAACCATCGTCCCATCCTGCCGCCTGCTCCTATGACCGCGACTTTCCTTACAGGAATGGAACTGATCATATCTTCATCGATAGACAAGCCTCTAAATCATCCATTGCTTTTTCGATTTTATATGCAGGTTGCGTTGCAGAAACTCTAAAAAACTTGCCATAACTGCTCCCAAACGCGCTCCCAGGTGCAACTGCAACGCCTCTTTCTAGCAACATGTTGACTAGGGCATTATCATCTAGTGTTATAGTATTAATCCTTGGATACAAGTACATAGAGCCATCTGGAATAGTGAAACTCAAATCCATTTGTCTCAGCCTTTCAACTAAGGTAGAGATTCTGATTCTAGTCTCTTCAACGTTGGTGACAAATTCGTTTTCGAGAGCATTCAATGCACAATATTGAAGTGGCTCAGCTACGCTTGTCATTGCAAATGCTAGCAGTTTAGCAATCTGTTTAATAATTAAAGTACTAGATAAAAGATAGCCGAGTCGAAATCCGGTCATTGCATAGGTTTTGGAAAACGATTCAATAACAATTGATCTATCATAGTTGTATTCAGAAATACTTCTGAATTTTTTGATAGAGTATTTGGAATATACCTCATCGCTTAAAATATAAAGGTCATGAGCCTTCGCTAAAGAGACGATTTTTTCAATCGTATCTGTATCCAATATCTTTCCAGTAGGATTGTTCGGATAATTTAGAACGATCATTTTCGTAGCATCATTTATTGCATCATCTATTTCATCAACATTAGGCGACCAATGATTTTCGAGGGTTGTTTTGATAGTTTTGACCTTGACTGAATTTAGTGCTGCGCAGTCTGAATATGCCGGCCAAGAAGGTTCTATAACCACAATCTCCTCCCCAGGTTTGAGCAATGAAGCGATTGACGCATACACCCCGAACCTTCCACCTGGTGTCACCATTACCGTTTCCTTTGTAAGTCCATGAATAGTTGCTAGCTTCTCTCTTAATTTTTCAATGCCTCTGGCATCAGTATAGTGATAACAGCCCGAGTTTATCGCATTTGCAAACGCGTCCTTAATGCTTGGTGGAGGTCCGAAATCGGGCTCGCCAATTTCCAAGTGTACCATTGGCTTTCCAGATGCTTCAATTTGTCTGGCTTTCATTAGAACGTCCATATGAGAACTTGCATGCTCTATTGTTTTCTGCTTTCTTTGAAGGCCAACTGACTCAATAAGCAACAAATTGAGTAACCTAGAAGAATATGAAGGGTCTAAACCTATTTGGTGAGCGAGACTCAATATCGTTTTTCTTATTTCACTTTCAACTTGATCGTCGGTTACGTCCATTCCAAGCTTGGACTTGATTTCTCCAATCTTCTGCGCCAAATCCATCCTATGCTTGATCCTTTGAAATATCTCGCCCGTCACAGCTTGAATTTCAGAACGCAGAATTTGTAACTCCTCATTTTTCGCAACCCCTTCGCTGTCAGTTATTGCGCTTCACCTCCAGATGTGACGATGATATGAGCCCCTGCCTAATTGCGTGATCCGCTAAGACCAATGAGACTATAGCCTCCGCAACTGGTGGCGCTCTGGGGACCACGCATGGATCGTGTCTTCCCGGGACTTTTAATTTAGCTTGCCTTCCACTAGACAAATCCAGGGTATCTTGTGTTTGCGCGATTGATGAAGGGGGTTTAAATCCAATTCTAATAACCAAGGGCATTCCCGTGGAGAGTCCGCCGAGGATACCTCCAGAATTATTAGTTCTTGTCACTATTGTTCCTTTCTTCAAAACATAGGTATCGTTATTCTCTGAACCAGGAATTGTGCAGCCGTAAAATCCAGAGCCGAATTCAACTGCTTTCACCGAAGGAATCCCGAATAGAGCCCTACTAATATCAGATTCCAGCGAACTAAAAAGAGGTTCACCCAATCCAACCGGAAGGCGACTGGTAACACATTCGATAATACCACCAATCGAATCGCCTCTCTTCTTCGCAGCCAAAATTGCTTCCTTCATTTTTCCCGCTGCTTCACTATCAGGACATCTCACCTCATTTTCATATCGATACTTTAACGCAGAAGTAAAATCGATATGTCTGGACCGTATTTTACCAATTGCAACAGAATAGGCGACAATATCGATTCCAAGAGCAACTTTCAATAACCGTTCTGCGACAGCACCAGCCATCACAAAAGTGGCAGTTAGGCGTCCAGAAAATCGACCCCCACCACGATAATCTGCGTATCCCCCATATTTTACGGAAGCAGGATAATCTGAATGACCTGGCCTCGGGATCGTCCTAATCAGCTCGTATGGTCTCGAGTCTTGGTCTTTGTTCCAAATAAGCATACAGATTGGTCCACCATTAGTTCGACCTTGAAAAACTCCGGACAATATCTCTACTTTATCATCCTCCTTTCGCTGAGTAGTTACTATTGACTGTCCAGGCTTTCGCAGATCTAGTTTTTCCTGGATAAAAGATTCTTCCAGAGGTAGCCCTGCAGGACAGCCATCTACTACTGTCCCAACACAACGGCCATGACTCTCTCCGAAATTCAAAGCCACGAACCGTTCTCCTATTAGATTACCAAGCATGACTAGATTAGCTCCATTCAATACTCACATGTGTTTAATGTATGTTGGGGCGACTATTCTGGCGAAAAAGGATCAGAAATTATTCTGAAACATGGTTTCTCCATTAATTTTGCTCTGAACATGCCGATATATTTGCTCCCATACTTATGAGGTCATCTAAGAAGCTTGGGTATGATACATCTACTGACTCGGCACCATTTAATGTGGAATGATTGGTAAGAAGAGATGCAATAGATAGAGCCATGAATAAACGGTGATCGTCAAATGACTCCAACGAAGCGTTCTTGATAATGCTTGGAGGTTGTATTGAAATCGAATCATATGTCTCAGACACCGTCGCACCAAGCTTTCTTAGTTCGGTTGTGATGTTCCTAACTCTATCGGTTTCCTTAAATCTAGCATGAGAGATTCCTTTTATTACAACGGTTCTTTTAGCCTTGAGGGCTAGGATCGAGACGACGGGCAAAAGATCGGGACTGTCTTTCAAATCAAATTCCCCTCCATCCAACCTCTCTGTTTCTTCAACAAGCAACTCGCCTTTGACGGTGTCTAAGTTAATCTTGCCGTTCATTTGTTCGACAATACTGAAAATCTGAGAATCCCCTTGAGGCAAGTCAAAGTTCAACCCCGACAGTCGAATTTTACCTTTACCTACCAAGATACCCGCTGCCGCTATCATTGAGGCTGACGAAAGATCAGATGGAACATGGAAGGTACTAGGAAAATAGTTACCGCTTTTAATGTTGAAATTTCTTAGAACATTATCCCGTTCAATTTTGATCCCAAATTTTTCCATTGTGGCGATAGTTGACAAGACATAGGGACGGGAGACTTGGTCTCCCATAACTTCTATCGATACATTATTAGTGGCTCGAACTGCTGAAATAAGTAAGGACGACAAGAATTGACTGGAAATGGAACCATTTATAGTTACATTTCCTCCTTTCAGTCCGCCTCCCTTTACAACAATGGGAGCAGTACCGTTTAATTTTGTAGAGTAGCAGTTACCGCCTAATTTCCCAAGGGAGCTAAGGATAGGACCCATAGGGCGAGTTCTTAGACTGGTATCTCCGGTCAATACACTATACCCTGATTCAATCAGGGAACAAACCGAGATAGCAATTCGAATTGTAGTCCCTGAATTTCCTACATCAATGACATTTTCTGGTGCTCTT
The DNA here is from genome assembly GCA_035697905.1 of Nitrososphaeraceae archaeon. Taxonomy (GTDB): domain Archaea; phylum Thermoproteota; class Nitrososphaeria; order Nitrososphaerales; family Nitrososphaeraceae; genus TH5896. The sequence continues at coordinate 6,807 of DASSCH010000058.1, read as the reverse complement.
AACCGTGTTCCTATTATACGTAACGAAGCTCCTTCATGAACAATTTGTGGTCCCAATGCTTTGCAAGCGTTTATAGTTGAAAGAGTGTCTCGTGAGATTAATGGATCAAGGATCCTGGATTCACCGTCTGAAAGGGACGCTAGAAATACAGCCCTATGTGTGTAGCTCTTGCTTGATGGGCACCTCACTGTTCCACTCAGCTGCGATCTTTGGATAGATATCTTAACCATCGAAGTCTTCTACTGTAGCCTTTTGATTGTTAACCTTTGATATTAATACCTGGCCCTCGAAACTTGACAGAGAAGACACCAAACCCTTGAGGTTCCTTGAATCAGAAATTGCCACTACTGATGGTCCATTGCCTGAGATCCCCGCAGAAAGAGCATGCCCCTTGATTGCTGATATGACAGGAGTATAATCGCTACCCAATAATGCTCCAACCGCCATTCCATTAAGCTTCATTGCGTTCCAATAATCGTGATCAGATGCCATCTTAAATGCTACTTCAAATATTTCTGGGGCTAAGTAAAGGTTGTACAAATTCCCTCTGGATACACGGGCCGGAAGTAAGATAATCGCAGTAAGGTCCTCTGAAGCAGGTTCCTTTCTTATGAGCTTCCTTGAAAAATTGTCTGTAATTACAAATCCACCAAAATAACAGGCAGCTGAATCGTCAAACGCCCCAGTCAACGAAACACCTGCATCAATAGATGCATCAGCAGATAGATTAAGCACTTTTAAATCATCGATCTCTTCACGAAGCAGCCGCTGAATTGCCAATGCGACCGCGCTGGATACTGCGCTAGAGCTCTTCAATCCAAATCCAACTGGAATTTCTGATTTTATTCCAATTCGGATTGCATGATCTAAAAGTACTGTTCTTGGTAACGCTTTCCTAACGAGTATGTTGAGCAGCTTCTCGCCTTGCTTTGATTTTATATAAATACCCTTTCCCTGCGAGATAGTCAAATCTGCAATTACTTTTAGGGATATCCCTAATGCAGACCCCCGACCATTTGCAACTGCATTTACAACAGACACGGCTCCGTGCATAGTTACACGAAGTGACTTATTCATCTTGGCTCTTGAAATACCCCAAAAAGGGCCTTTTTCATCGCGGGGATAGGTGCTTTTAGTCCGGTCCAAATCTCAAACGCTTGGGCTCCTTGCTCAAGTAACATTTCATATCCGTAAATGACCCCTGCTCCCTTTTTTCGAGCGTTTTCGAGAAGTTTGGTCATAATGGGCCTGTAAACCAGATCATATACTGTGCTGCTTTTATCAATATCTTCACTATCCAAGATTGATTCATTTGATTGCAATCCAACAGATGTTGCATTTACTATGAGATCGAAATGCTTTGCCATTCCTTTTGCTTCTTCAATCATCGAGACTGAGCTGCTCAATCCTTGTAAGTCAGCTAGTTTAGACATCTCGATTGACTTGCTATAGGTTCTATTGGCAACAACTAATTTGGAGATGCCGTTGACGGAAGACAAAGACGTGACAACAGCTCTAGCCGAACCACCTGCACCGAAGAGGAGTACAGACAATCCCTTGAAATCTATGTTGTGGTTGCAAAGGGGCCGGAGAAAGCCTTGAATATCAGTATTAAAACCTTTGAATTTTCCAGTGATACTGGCTACAGTATTAACTGCCCCTGCTTTGCGTGACATGAGATCAACTTCGTCCAAGTACTGCAACACTGCCGTTTTGTGAGGAATAGTAACATTGAACCCCGATATCTTGATGGACCTTAATGATTCGATAGATGATTCAAGTTCGTGTGATGAAACCCTGTATGCAATATAGACATCGTCCATGGATAGTGATTTGAAAGCTGCATTATGCATAGCGGGGGATAGCGAATGACTTACAGGATCACCAATTATACAATATGTTCTCATCGCTTCAACCTCCGTCCTACGGATTGTCCCTGGTAACCATCCGATACAATTTTTTCATTTGTTCTATAGTAAACTGACCGGGAGCAACTGGCCGATTAATTGCGGCGTAGGTGAACGGACACTGAGGATGCAATGCACAGAGCATCCTTGACACTAATCCAATTTCCCCCATGCAGAAGGCCACAAGACTCACTGACTTGTCGACTGTTTCGTATAGGTTCAAAACTCTCAGAGTGTCTTCTAATGAATTTGCCATAGTAACCAGTTTATTATTATTACTGAAGGAGCTCATCTGACCTAACAATTCAGCCAATTCCACTTCCGAAGGTGTTGATTTAAAGTCATGCCATGACAAAAGCATTGGTAAATTTAGCGATTTGATAAGGGTGCCAATTTCGGGGTATTCTTGCAAGGTCTCGTACTCCACATCGATCATCATCGGCAGCTGATAGGCTAATTCTTTCAGATATCTAAGACGCTGTATTTCAGATCCGTCAAATTTTCCACCTTGATTAGTTCTTCTTAACGTATAGATGCATTTTGCCTTGAATGGTTGAACAACGGCTAATGCTTCTGAAAAATTTCTAGACTCAACATAATCAAATCTAATCTCTAGGAAACTGGCACCCATATCAAATGCCTGAGCAGCAGACTTACTGAATTTTTTGGATCCTATCTCCGTTATGGATGCGCAAATATTTATCATAGGGACTACTAGAACTTGAAGGTATATTTATGAGCCTTCTCTAATACTGGAGAAATAGCATGAGGTAGCCTGAACTTCAGCGTGATTGATGCGGGTAGAGGCGAGGGAAGTTATTAACTTCGACAGAATGGCTGATTCAGACTAGCGTGATACGCAATGTGATGGGATCTTCTTCCACTTAGCTATAAGAGCCTCAGGACGAATGTGCAATTCTTCATCATTTAGTCTCGCAAGTGCAAGTTTCACATAGTCCTCAATTATTTCGATTCCAATATAGTGGCGTCCAAAATGAGATGCGACTTTTGTAGTTTGTCCACTACCATTAAACGGATCTAGAACAGTATCACCCTTGTACGAATATAACTTCATTAGTCTATATGGAATTTCTTCTGGGAATGGACATGGGTGACGTATATAGCCCGGAGGAATTGGTGCTATATGCCAAATCGAATTAGCAATTTCCTTCGTCCACTCTTCATGGGTAGCCGGCAAGGCCTCCTTCCTTCTTCTGCCTACTGAGACATCACCCTTTCTCAAAACCAGAATAAACTCGTGCATGATATTAGCCCTGAAATACTTTGGATACGGATTAATTACAAATGACCCGTACCTGTTGGTGCCGCCGGTCACCTTATGCCAAATAATCTCCTCATGAAGATGCCAGTTACCAAATGGTTGAACAAGTTTTGACAGTAACATATGAGGTAGCGGCAAGATTGTCCCGTTTACCACTTCATTTCCTATTACTATGCAACAGTATCCACCTTCTTTGGTAGCACGATATATTTTCTCATTAAAGATTTCTTGCATCTCAAGCAGATACTGATCTGTCTCTACTTGATGTTTACCCCTGTAGTATCCCCCAGTTCCCGAAGCATGTATACCATAATCGATTGCGTTTCTGTAAGGCGGGGAAGTAATTGTCACTTGAATTGAGCCTTCGGGGATGCATGACAATATGTTCTTACAATCCCCGGCAATAATATCATCCAATGGATTCTTCTGGACTAGCATACTGCAGTCTACTCTAACCGTGTGGTGATATTACAAATGCTTTAAAAAAATGGACTCTCCAAGGTATTATTATTTACACAATCTATTTTTCTAATACATATTCCGAAACTTCCATTCCGAAATGTCTCCCCGAGCTCGGTTGAACAACTCCAAGTACCGAGTCGCCAACCTTTAGATTGGTCACTGGAATCAATGAGCCATCCTCCCCTATCAACTGAATCGTCTCTGCATTTTGAAGAATAACCGTACCTCGTTGCCCGTTAGATTCGCCCATAATCATAGTGAGGGGTCTTGTTTCAATTTTTGAGCGACCAACGGTAACGACTCTTACTTTTCCTCCTTTTCCAATAACAAGTACCTCAGATCCTGATTCTATCTCTGAAAGGTATTTTGTCTTCTTGCCAGGGATTAATGTATAGCAGTAAACAGCACCCGCATTGACCCTAAATGGTCGGGGAGATGTAAACGAAGACCCTTGGGATTCATTATGTATTAGAAAAAGAAAATTCGATCTGCTACCCACCAAGACTCCCTCCCCCATCCCTAAAATTGAGGCCGTATCAATGCAAACGCGTTCTCCTATTCCAGCCTCTCTTACTTCTTGTATCTTCAATACACTAATGCTCAAATTAGAAGAATCCATCAACTTAGTAGCACCTTCTACGTCATTTAGATCTCGGGTTGTCAGTATCACGCCATCCACCCCAAGCTCTAAAACGGAGAAAAGAGTCCTTATCTCGGTAGAGCTTGATGCCGGAGCGTAAATTTTTGTATTAGTCGTCTGCAAAGTTGCTATTACATTCTCGAGCGGTATGATTCTCCAATCCAGTGTATCTACAATTATAAAGTTAGCACCCGCTTCTGCAGCTTTAAGGATTTGATTTAAATCATTATTACTCTCTATTTTTTTGTAAAATCCTTTGACTTTCTGAGTTTCATTAAATTCTCGGAGTTTTTCAATCTCCCGAAATACCACATAATCTGCCTGAGTTGATTCATACATCGTCTTCGCAGCTGATCCTCGTACTTGCTCTGGATTGGCATAAATAATGTGCTGACCTGAGACGGAATTGAGAAATCGACTAGCATCGATTTTGTTGAAATCCGGCTTGATAATTAGAACCTTATTCTTATTTGTATGCAGAAATCATCCTCGCCTCCTCGGGAGTTTTTCCAGATATTACAATCTCTTTTAGTAATCTAATTATCGTGAAGGGGTCCTTGTGCTGAAAAATGTTTCGACCAAACGTAATCCCTTTAGCTCCGGCTTCCATTGCGTCATAACATAACTGCATGATTTCTGCGTCACTAGTTGCTTTAGGACCTCCAGCAATTACTATTGGCACTGGACAGGATTTAACTACGTTTCTAAACGAGTCAATATCACCAGTATAAACCGTCTTTACCATGTCAGCACCTCCTTCCGCGCCTATTCGGGCAGCATGGGCGACGATCCCTGGATCGTGCGGGTCCTTGACATTTTCTCCTCTAGGATACATCATAGCAACAAGTGGCATACTCCATTCATCGCATTGATCGGAGATTATCCCCAATTTTTGTAGCATCTCTGGTTCTTCCTTGGATCCAATATTCAGATGTATCGACACGGCATCTGCGCCCAGTCTGATGGCCTCTTCTACATTACCTATGAGTACTTTTCGATTTGGTGAAGGTCCTAGCACCGTACTTGCTGAGAGGTGAGCAATCAGTCCTATTTTAGGAGCCCGGGGCATTGATTTTATGATTCCTTTGTTAATTAAGACACAAGTCAACCCTGCGTCTTGATAATCATATATGACTTCGTGAACATTCTCCAAGCCGGATATAGGACCGTTGGTAATTCCATGATCCATAGGAATACAGACCATTTTTCCATCCCTTAAGATCCGGTTGAGTCGAATGTCCCTACCAAAGACCATTGTACTAGTTCACTTCCCTGACCTACTTAAAAGTGATATGTTCTCCGCATTTAAGACAACGGTTTGTTACTAAGTAAGCATATTTTCATAAAGCAAACGTTACTGGTTGCAAAAGGAAGAGGTCGGAGGAAGAGCGCTATTGACGTATTCACGAGTTTTGTGTAGAAATTAGACGAGATTTTCTAAATCAAACACGTAATTTTTATGATTTAGTTTTTCCAGATACTTCAAAAAGTACGAGAATTTAAGATGAATACTTAATTCACGCGAAATTAATCTTGGAAGAACTCATATGTCCATTACTTTAATATAGAAAGTGAGAAAAATCTATAGTTATCAGATGGATACAAGGAATATCGGTTTAAGAAATATTGAAGTTGCAGATACTAAAATCTGCTCCATTGATGGTGAAAATGGTAAACTCATTTATCGCGGTTATGATATCTTTGATCTTGTCAACCATTCTACATTTGAAGAGACGTCTTACCTATTGCTTTTCGGAGACTTGCCTGATAAGGACAATTTAAGAGAATTTTCTGAGCATTTATCAGGTGCAAGAGATCTTCCACGATCAATTATCGACAATATGAAGAATAGAGCAAAATCAGCCAGACCCATGGATGTGGTACAGTCGACTATTTCTGAACTACCAGACTATGATCCTGACATGAATAGCGATGCTAAGGAAGCAAACATCAAGAGGGCCATAAATCTTATATCTAAAATTGCGACTCTTGTGGCAGCATGGGACCGAATTAGAAAGGGAAATGAGCCTGTAGCACCACTTGGCGATGATGCGAACCATGCAACTAACTTTCTTTACATGTTGACGAACGAAATGCCATCTAAAGAGGAATCTAGAATATTTGACATATCCTTAATACTACATGCAGAACATAGCTTTAATGCCTCTACGTTCGCAGCACGAGAAATTGCGTCTACCAGGGCGCATATGTACGCGTGTATTGGGGGAGCAATTGGCGCGCTCTCTGGGGAATTACATGGGGGAGCAAACATTCAAGTAATGAGGATGCTTCTTGAGATAGGAGAGACGGATAAAGTCGATGTATGGGTGGAATCCAGACTCGATGATGGTGAGAGGGTTATGGGAATGGGTCACGCTGTGTACAAGACAACCGATCCCAGGGCAGATATCCTTGCCAGACTTTCGAAAATTATTTCCAGAAAAAGAAATACACCTTGGTACGAAATAACAGCTCGGGTAGAAGATGCCACTAGAAAGTATATGAGAGAACACAAG
>DASSCH010000057.1:0-3798 GCA_035697905.1 Nitrososphaeraceae archaeon | reverse complement strand
TCTTGAGTGGTTTTTCGTGAATGAGAAGCCCTTAGGTAGTTGTCTACCCACTCCTGGGTTAATACTCCCGACTCAACCATATTCACAAGCGCGTTCGACGAAGCATCTCCTTGCACCTTACCGATTTTCCTTCTTGTCTGTCTCCATTTTAGTCGCGTATTTCCACTCTTTGATGAATAGATAATACCCAGAATTTCCTTAGCATTCACGAACGTCATTTCCCTAATCCGCTTCAATGTTACCTTATCTGCTGCTTCGATATAGATTGCTCCAGGGCCTTCTTCTCTTTCCGGAAATACTTCAAAATCCTTAAGATAACTCTCCGGGATAAACGACCTACACGTACTAACAATTATAAACTTTCGAAAACTCTCAAGAGAAGAAGTAGTTTCTATAACAACCAAGTCATGTTATAAGATGGGTTCAGCTCCTTATCAAGTTTATGAACAACCGTTTATGAACTGATTGAATCCAATTCATATGCAGTGACAAACTCCAAACTCAAGATCTTCGTCACATTCGATATCGGAAGGTTTTTCTTGTCATCGTTTGTCAACTAACAATTGGATTAAACATAATTTAAATGTCATCCAGTGTTTAAGATTCACGTGTTATAAAAAGTTCCTCCTTACTGTCTTCAAAATTTGGAAATGAAAGCCGAAGTCATTAATGGAGATTATTTGCTTAGCGGCGACGCCAGCATTAATAAAATTACATTATGTTGACTAAATTTGACTGCTAAAAATGTATGCGAAGGGCTAGGCTCCAGCCATTCCGTTTCTCAGTTCTACTCCCTTGTGATCATCGTCAGCAGAAGCTTCTGCTGCCGCCTTATGCATCTCTGACATTGCACAACCCATCTGTGCTTGTGATTTTCCTCTTCTCATTGTTCCTCGATAAAGACCGGCTTCAAGGGTCTGTCCGTGTGCTTTCTCCCAATCTTCGACCGGGATGCTGTATTTCTTCTGTATCCTATCCCTGTACCATTCAGGTATTACGTTAAATGCACAGAATGGTATAATCCTAAGATCCGGTGTCAAATAGTGTATATCACACCTCTGCAGACGCTCCAAGTCCTCATTGTATTTATCCTGAAAATGCATCATTCCAAGGAAAAGAGACCTGCCATGCCATGAACCTACCGAGTCGAAGTTCCGTTTTAGTAATATACTAGAGAACATCTTGGCCAAGTCTAACCCTCTCGGTTGTTTGCTCTTGTCGACAAATTGACCTATCTTTCTCAAAACTTCGAGCATTTTCCAGTACCTATTAGAGCCAGACTTGATTTCGTCAACTTTCTCTTCAAAGTATTCCAACAGACCTTTAATGTCAACAAAAGAAGTGAGAGGCACTAACTTCTTGGTGTCGCTGTCTTCAAAGACGTATGTTCCTGCTCCACATGCAAAGTGAATTGACAATTCATACTTTGGCTTCTTTGAAAATGCCTCAATGACATTTGTCATGGGCATACATGATGGAACTGGGAACCAACCATCTGAAGGAATTTCACCGTTAGTCTGCTCTTCGATCCTCTCGATGCAATCAGGAATAGTTATTCTATATTTCTCCCTTTCCTTCTTCGACATTCTGCCAGTCAATGAAACTGGCTGGAAATTAACGGCATGAACTACATCCATGTTCTTTTGAGCATACCTAATAATGCCTCCGAGTTCGTGGTCATTTATTGATTTTATTACAGTTGGAACAAAGACAACAGTCATTCCACACTTTCTTGCGGATTCTAGAGTATAGGGTACCTCCCAGTAATTCTTTGGATTAGTCCTAGGTGTCACTCCATCAAAAGAAAGATACAGATTACTCACACCAGCCCCTCTAACCTGGCGCATTGTTTCAGGGGACAATGCCAATTTTATGCCGTTAGTATTAAGTTGGACATGATCTACACCTTCTTCTTTAATGATCTTGACTATCTCAGTAATATCGTCCCTAAGCATCGGCTCTCCTCCTGTCAACTGTATAGAATTGCCAGCGATAGGTCGTTCAGCCTTTAAAGTCTTCATCATTGCTCTTACTTGTTCATGAGATGGCTCATAGAGATACGCTCCTTCCAATCCCTTCTTAACGTAAAAGAAACAATACCAACAGGTAAGGTCACATCTATTGGTGACAATCATGTTAGCAAGTCCGGAATGAGATAAGTGGTTAGTACAAAGTCCACAATTATTGGGACAGGCACACTTATCGACCATCACATTTGGAGCATGTGCCCCTTTTCCGTCCATCCAATAGGTGCTAAACTTTTGGTACATCTTGTATGAGCCGAAGTATAGTTCTTCGCACTCTCCATGAGTAGGGCAGGTTTTTGTCATGTATACCTTGCCTTCTCTCTCGAAGACCTCTGCATCCAATATCATATTACAATCTGGACAAATGCTCTGTGTGTACCTAATAGTTTTCTTAATGGCAGTATTCTTACTAGAAAGATTTGCTATTTGAATTAATTCCATCTCTATCTAACCTTATCCTAATTACAAACGGCAATGAGCTGGGGATTATATATAAACATAACCTTACGATTCATAAGGTGATTAGGAGATTTTGACTAACTGACATAAACCAAACTCAAATTTTTTCATTTGATAGAGGAGATTCTGGTCATACCCGACCTGTGCACCATTAGTAAAACTTTGAGGAATGAATATATTGGAAATATTGTATCCCTTTAAGGGTTTTAATGATTATTAGCGACAAGTCAAGGAAAGCAATGGAGAACCTTGGCTTGACAGGCTATGAAATTAAGGTTTATCTTTCTATCTTGGAAGGCGGGCCGGCAATTGCATCAGAAGTAAGCAAAATTTCAGGTGTTCCGTACTCTAAAATTTACGAGGTGATCAATACGCTAGAAGATAAAGGCTGGCTCGAATCAAGCAGTTCCAGACCACAGAAATTTTTTCCCAAGTCCCCCCAAAGTGCGCTAGCAGCAACGAGAATTCGAATGGAGAATGGGATCAGAGATAGCGAAAATCTGATCATGAGCGAGTTGTTGCCCATCTATCAACAAAGGGGGATCAAGGAACGGCCAGAAATATGGGTCGTTAGGGGAATACATAACATCGTCGGGAAAGTAAGTGAGATTATCATTGATTGTCAGGCTGAGCTGTTAATTGCACTTCCTGAGGTCGCCGAAAATATTGCTAAACCGGCCCAACCGATGTTACGAGCACTCTTTGAGAAAGGGGTTAATATCTCGGTACTTGCTTCAGGAAGGACTAGCTCTGATACGCTTCGAGCAATATCAAGGATAGCTCAAGTTAGAGTCAAAGATCACATGTTTGGCGGCGGAGTTATCGGCGACAGCAGACAGGTAATGCTTCTGCTCGGAGAAGGGGGTGTTACGGATAGCAATGGTTTCGAACCCATTGCAATTTGGGCCGAGCATTCGGGATTAGCTGGTCTGGCGAAGGATTATTTTGAATATTTATGGGCTGATGCGGAAAATAGATAGCTAAACTAATGGCCGGTATTGTAGCTTTAATTGTAATGTTAAGGCCAATTTCCTGCTAATCTCAGGTAATAAGATTTAAGATTTACACAAGATTTAAGTTGACGGACTTATCGCTTTACGATAATGTCTACGATGAAATACATCCAGATTGAGCCGATAGGAGAAGTATGTTTATTGCGTATTAATAGGCCTGAGGCGTTAAACGCTATGAACACGGAGGTCATAGCAGAATTATCAAGATCTATCGACATAGTGGGATATGATGATTCAATTAAAGTTGTCATTATTACCGGCTCTGGTGAGAAATCATTCTGTGCTGGTGCTGATATAGC
>DASSCH010000056.1:0-2740 GCA_035697905.1 Nitrososphaeraceae archaeon | reverse complement strand
CTTGATGGTGAAGCAAAGCTTATCCTATTTGAAAATATGCGTCTATCCTTTCCCTGGATCCCTTTGCCATAAGCGCCGCAAACCCAATTGCCCTTATATCTTTGCCAATCAGGGTTAATGCAGGCAAGGCCCCTTGAGATAGGAGAATAGAAAGAAAACAGCAAACTAGACTGTGCTAGTGCGATGTCGTGCCGCTCAGCAATTAACTAATAGGTTTAGGCTAACTTCTGTATCATATTCGTAGAAGCTTCTAAAAGAAATGATAATGAAGCGGGCCCGTCGGGATTTGGATAAAAATTCATTTGAATCCGAGGACAAGATCTGTAATTTACTGCAAGAGGAATATGATTTGACGCAATTCGACAGAGGATATATATACCGTTTTTCTCACGAGGTGTTCTACATCTAAAGAACGCGCTAATGTGCAGTAAATCTGATAACTACACTATTTTGCATTACATCAATTCTAGGGACTATACCGATAGTGCTTTTCATTCCAGAGTTCATCCAGTTAGCTAAGAAATTAGACCACTTCTCACCGAGTTCATGTATCAGAGTTATTGTGTATTCTCTGCCTTCCTGTTCGATTTCAAATTGACCAAAACCACCATGCTTGCAAAGAAGAGAGATATACTTCAGATAGTTTTCAAGTGTATTTTTCTTAAACCAGAACAATATGAATTGGCTTGGCACCTTATCACCTAGCTCCTGAGAAATGTCAGTTACTTTATTATCATCATCAATTGCAGAAAGAATTGTTTTGAAGCTCTCTTTCTTCATTGTTATTACACTGAATTTTTCAATGTACCTATCCCATTCTGCATATTTCCTAAGAATAATTGACAAAAGTGAGTTTACACTAATGCCTTTGGATTTTGCATCTTTTTGTAGTAAAGAATCAAGTTCTTCTTCTACTCTAAATGTTCGTAAGCGTGTTTTTCTGGCTTTTTGCATGAGTAGGTCAATTGTAATACATTGTATTACAATTTAAACACTTGTTAGCTGTGTGGACATTGAGGTTATTACTGATTCATTGAATATCAAATTAAGAGAGAAAGATGGAAGGCAAAGAAACAAGAATATTGATGGTAGTGTCAAGTCCCACAATTTCCACTACTACAGGCTGGCCGGTAGGCTTCTGGGCAGCTGAATTGACGCATGCATACAAATTGTTCACAGAAAAAGGGTATGATGTCACAATTGCCAGTCCTAAAGGAGGGAAGGTAGAGGTTGATAGCCTCAGCGATCCTAGGGATTCTAGCGGCTATTCAAAAGAAGATGTCATCAGTTTACAATATCTACAGGATAAAAAATTCAATACATTTCTCGAGAATACCAAGAAAATTAGTGATCTGGCAGAAGATGATTTTGATGCAATAGTAGTTGTAGGTGGACAAGGCCCGATGTTTACATTCAAGACAGAGACTGGCCTTCAGGATACCTTCCTAGATTTCTATAACAAAGGGAAAATTTCAGCGGCATTATGTCATGGAACATCCCTGCTTCTCTATCTGAAGAACAATAATAACAATCCCATTATACATGGCAGGAAAATGACAGGATTTACAAATGAAGAGGAGGATTTTGCTGATAGGGTGGTTGGCAAGAAGGTGATGCCTTTCAGAATTGAAGATGAAGCCAGAAAGCTTGGCGCCGACTTTAAGAAAGCAAACGCATTTGAGACCTTTGCTATAAGGGACGGAAACCTCATTACGGGTCAGCAACAGCACTCTGGAGCTGAAGTAGCGAAATTGGTGATTGAGGCTCTAGGCAAGTAAGAGCCTGTTCATACAGCAAAAGTGAGGATGTAACAACAGAAATGAGCAGCATCAGTAATGAGAGTGTGACAGTGGTAGTTACCCGAAGGGTCAAATCTGGTTATGAATCGCAGTATGAGAATTGGCTTAAGCGATTATTGGAGGATGCAAAATCCATGAAAGGGTACATAGGAGCGACAGTCCAAAAACCTGGTCCGGGCACTACGGAATACACAAGTATTTTTCGGTTCGACAATGTCGAAAATTTACGCAACTTTGAAGAATCAGAAATCCGTGCTAGATATCTGCGCGACGTTGTGGATTATGTTGAATCAGATGCGATCTGGAAGAAGTTCTCAGGACTTGAATTTTGGTTCTCACCACCAAAGGGTACCATAGTTCCACAGCCATCTCGCTTCAGGATGGCTCTTGTAATGATAATTGTTGTTTATGGACTTGTAATTTCAATTGGACAGCTAGTCGCTATGCTAGTCGGTGATGTTATTCCATCTTATGTAAGGCTTTTCGTTACCATTTCAATTGAGATTTTCTTGATGACATTTGTTCTGATGCCGCATCTTACCAAATTGCTTGCCAAGTGGATTTATACTAATAATCCAATAAGTATTAAATAGTGTGAAAGTCTCTAAGTAAAATCTGGTTGATTCAGCAGAGCGGTGATCACAATGCTTCAACTATCCATCCCTCTATCTAAATTAAAAGCATGGGCCCGTCGGGGTTTGGATAAAAATATTCATTTGAATCCAAACAGCCCAAATTCTGCAGTTTATTACTGCGCTATTGCAGCATTTCTGCAAGATTAGAATAGAAGTAAAAACCGCTCCCACAACCGAGCGGTTCTTTATTGAATAAAATTGATTGAAAAATGCCTGTGTGTATTTGGAAATAAATATAGCAGCTGAAGATATTTTTACCGCTTATGCTCATAATATGACGCTTGTATGCCTATTCCACCGCAATAG
>DASSCH010000055.1:0-42797 GCA_035697905.1 Nitrososphaeraceae archaeon | reverse complement strand
ATAGGAGTCCTCAATTCGTGGGCAGCAACATTTATGAACTCTTTCTGCATCTTATCATGGATTTTAAGCTGCTTATTGGCGACTGCTAGGCGTCGATTAGTCTCCCCAAGTGAAATATTGATCTCCTTCAATTGACCCGTCCTTGATTTAATTGCGTTGTCTAACCTTCTATTCCAGGATAGTACGATGAATGAGATAAATACTGCAATGCATGCAGTGGTTATCACCACAATCGTGCTAAATGTGCTCAGTTGATCTATTAAGCCCCCAACTTCTGCTGCAAGACTGTGCGGTACACTCACGAAAAGCGTCCACAAATGTTCGGTACCTATGCGGACAGGCTGATAGGCCATGGTCACGATAGAATCTGTATTAGGAAGCTCAATGTCGTTAACTCCTCCATTTCTATCCCTTAGCGAGCTATTTATGATTGCATTATAAGAGGTCTTTATATCTTCAGAAACAAGAGATTGAAATTCAGCGGACAAATAATTCTTCCCAATTAAGGAAGGCTCTCTAGCATAAACTATCACTCCATCTCGGTCCATAAATCCCACGTTACTCACTACTTCCGGCGACAAATCTCTCTGTAACATTTCGCCTACAGTCTTCAGATTGATGGCTGCAACTATTACTCCGATGGGAGAATTTTCGTCAACCATAGTATTTGAATTAGATATCTCTGAACTTCCACTGTCTGTCCCATGGCCTACCTGAAATAGGGGATAAGAAATTAAGAGCCTTGGTTGATTATCTTGAAAGTTAAGAACATTGCTGTAGTAGGGTAATGAAGTTTTGAGAGGAATTTGGATGAATTCTTCACCCGTCGAGTCTGAAAACCCGAATGACGTGATATTATTGGGATCTAGGCCGGTTGACGCCAATATCTGGCCATTCGCATCAAAAAGATAGTATCCTTCAGTCAAATCCATTGTTGAATCCTGTGCAAATTTGAGAAGGATTTGGTTCATGCTTTGGTTGTCGAAACCTTCTGGGAGAGTACTCGACAAAACGGCTAACTTATTCACGACTGGATTCACAGTATGGTAGAAGATTCTTGAGAGATCAAATGCCGTTATCCTCGCGTTTGACCTTATATTATCAGAAGCCAATTCTTCTACCTTATTTGCGGTCATAGAAGAGTATTGATAGGTAAGAAACGAAGACAAAAACCCTACAATCACTATGATCACTAGGATAGCAATATTGAGTTTTGATAACCTTGCGTCTATCATGAACTACGGTTGCCTCCTCGAGTGCCCATTTGGAATAAATCATAATGCGAGAACGACTTTTATACTTGTCAGAGTGGTTGGCCATTGGCCAATAGTCATCGACGATCTAGAAGTATAATTCAGATTATTCTCAACGATTTTTTAAGAATTAATTGGCGTATGAATTAACATAATCCATGTATCTTATGTTAATATATATTATCTGTTAAAGTGACATTAATTCTTTTTCATGAAATGAAACAAGATATAGATTTATTTTCAACTAGGGCTATTCGACAGTGAAAAAATGACAGATGAAATATTCATGTATGGCATAGCTGCTGGTGCGTTTGCAGTCCTGACTGGAATATTATTTGGCTCAAGGGGTAAACGTAAGGCTGAAGAGAGAAAATTAACAGCCGGTTCAACTGGATCATCAGATTCTGGTAGAACGGGGGCCATATAATTTGGCCTAATTCGACGAGTTAATCCTTGCTGAACAAATAACCTGATTGACGCAAAATATTCCAAGACTCACCTCCCGAGTTATCTTTGATGCTCATCAAGATTATATCATGAAACATCAAATATCTTACTAAAGTGATTGCATAGAATATTCGACATTGACATTTAGATCGGTTTGGCCGTTGCGATTTACTTGGCTGTTCATTTTTGGTACCACTTGTCCTAATCTGATCAAATGAATGTTTTGGCCGAAGGAATGCACTAAATGATTGGAATGGAAAAAACAAACATCAGTCTCTACTGCAATAAAAGGAGCTTCACCAAGTAATGTTGGCCGTCCTGACTTTACTAATTGGAATCAATTTTACTCTACCACTTTAAGTATATGCTTGTTCCCTTTTTCATGGGACGTTTCATTCTACAGTACCTATGGCTACCGTTCAGGAAAAATCGATTTGTCATAGGTCCTTCCTTCTCTTGTTCAATTTGAGTAGAATCAACCCAGCTATTCCCCATAGCGTTACCGCTACAAAAGTCTGCCTAAAAAACCAAGCAATTCCACCAGCAACCGCAAAGACCATCCCTAAGATTCCTATGGCGTGCTTCCTCTTTACCATTAGCAGCATCCTCACAGGGATCGATCTCAATTAACCCTTTCGCCATAAATCAGTTCATCAGGGCTGTTAATTATCGAGATAACTAGTTTGAATTCAAGTGAAACGCAAGTCAACAATTACTCGACAGTTGAGATGTCAAAATTGTTCTTAGTAGTGGTATTGAATGGACTGATTCTGTTTGGAGAAGTATCCCTGATGCAAATCGAGAATTGAAGTTTACTTTGAAGGTAAAAGGTGGTACATCAGGAAGCCCTCCTTCGACGCGCATAAAAGTAGTAATTTACGACGATGGAGCCTATCCTGACTTGACAGATTGAGTAAATATACGTCTGACCATCGAAATAAAACTACGAGGCTGAATTGGAAGACAAAAAGGCTATATACTTCTCACCGAACGGATTTGTATGGCACTATTTGGAATATTCGGCACGCACACCGTTGATCTGTGTCCTTTAAACAACAAAACAAGTGCTATGACGATGGTTGAAATGTCAGAGAAGAGTGCAGATGCATCAAGCAACCGATCTAAATATGGAATAAATAGTATCATGGGCAGGTATCACTCAGCGTTGGAGCATACGTTTATTTGGATTGTAGATGCAGAAAGCGCACATCAACTAGAGAAATTCTTAATTGATATCGGCTCTGCCAAGTTTAATTCATCCAAAATAGTTCCATTAATCAATTTTGAAGATGTAGTGCGGAAGGGTGCCGATAATCTTCGAAATTAGTATAGTTCACGAGTTCATTACTGAGTAGCTTATGTCGCTCTTGATTTTATTCTGTCACCAATTACCCTCCGTCAAACAAAGCTAACTACAATACGTTTTGAATACGTATTACATCTGATTTATTCCATTTCAATATCACTACAAGTTGTAAGAGCGAATATATTTCCACCTCTTGGTTAAACAATACGTTAAAAAATAGTGTTCTTGCGTTCCAAAAAATCGCAAAATGCTAACTGATACACATTATACAATTAAACGTCATATGGTTACGTAGTACTAAATTCCCTTTTCCACATATGCTGACGACAGACGTAGGTCAGATTACTCATCTCCCCTCCGGGGAGATTCATCCTTCATACTATAATGGCATTTTGCCAATGTTTAGAGAAATTTAATCTAAAGAGTCATGTGGTACTGAAGTGGAGGATCCTTTGATATCATAAACCATGTATATATTGCCTAGCGGCTTAGATAATATATGACCGACCGAAGTGATTCGAAATATTCGCAATCGACGTCGCACGTTGTAGCAGAGATTTACCGGAAATTGCAGGATAATATATCAAGATTTCAGACAATGACAAATAGACCCCTTACTTTAGGTGAAAAAGTACTCATCGGCCATTTAAATCATCAAGTTGGGATCGATTTAGAAAATAATTTAGAAAGGGGCGAGAGTTACGTGTCACTGAGGCCGGACAGGGTAGCGCTTCAGGATGTGACTGGGCAGATGACGTTGCTCCAGTTCATGCAAACTGGGTTGCAACACACAAAGGTACCCACTACCGTGCACTGTGATCACCTTATCCAAGCTAGGGTTGAAGGTGAGCAAGATACACGTACTGCACTCTACGAAAATAGCGAAGTCTACCAGTTTTTAGAATCTGCAAGCAAGAAATACGGAATAGGATTTTGGAAGCCTGGTGCCGGTATTATTCATCAAGTCGTCCTAGAGAACTACGCGTTTCCTGGAGGCCTCATGATTGGTACTGATTCACATACACCTAATGCTGGGGGTCTTGGTATGCTGGCAATAGGCGTTGGAGGTTTGGATGCGGCCGAAGTAATGGCTGGACTGCCGTGGGAACTATTGTACCCCAAACGAATTGGGGTACTTCTCACTGGAGCGCTCAATGGATGGACATCTCCTAAAGATATTATCTTACATGTTGCCTCAATCTTGACTGTAGCTGGGGGCACGAACGCGATAATTGAATATTTCGGTCCAGGTTGCATAACCCTCAGCTGCACCGGCAAGGCGACCATCACAAACATGGGAGCTGAGATTGGTGCAACAACATCAATTTTTCCTTACGACAGAAAAATGAGTGAATATCTTGCAGCTACTGGAAGAAGTGAAATTGCTGATCTAGCGGACCGGCATTTTAGCATATTGCGACAGGATCCAGAAATAGAGCGTGAAATTCTACTAAACCGGAGGAATAGCTCAAAGTACTTTGATCAGCTAATAGAGTTGAATCTTACTGAATTAGAACCATATATAGTAGGTCCTCATACACCAGATCTTGCTCGCCCCGTATCAGATATGGCATCTGATGTGAGAAAAAATGGATACGTCGACGAGATATCTGTTGCACTAATCGGTAGTTGCACCAATTCGTCGTATGAGGATATGTCACGAGCAGCCGATGTCGCAGAGCAGGCCAATGCGCGAGGATTGAAGACAAAAATACCTTTGCAGGTTACTCCAGGTTCTGAAATGGTTAGAAGTACGATTGAACGAGATGGACAGATGGATTTGCTTAAGAGAATTGGAGCCAATGTTCTTGCTAATGCATGTGGACCATGCATTGGTCAATGGCAAAGATCGGAAGTGAAAACCGGCGTGCCTAATTCTATCGTCACATCGTACAATCGTAATTTTCCTGGTAGAAATGATGGTAGACGCGAGACTATGAATTTCATCACTAGCCCAGAGATGGTTGTTGCATTAGCTTTGGGCGGAAGGCTATCATTTAACCCCCTAAATGACGAATTGGTAGCGAGTGATGGAACCTTATTCAAACTTGAACCTCCTAAAATTGCGCCGGAGGTTCCCAGCTTAGGATTTGCCTCCGTCACTGATACATTTGTCGGACCATCCAGCGACCCTGAAAACACCAAGGTTGTTATCAGAGAGGGTAGTGATAGGCTCCAAAAACTTGAGCCATTCCCGGCCTGGGATGGAAGGGATTTCGAAGACCTTGTAATACTCGCTAAAGTAGCTGGGAAATGTACTACCGACCATATATCTCCTGCAGGAGCATGGCTCATGTATCGAGGTCATCTTGATAAAATAAGTGATAATTTGCTTCTGGGCGCGATGAATTCTTTTAATGGGAAAATTGGCATTGGAAAGAACTTATTCAACAATCAGATTAGTCCCTTTCCAGAAATTGCCAGAATGTATAGGAATGAAGGAATAAAATGGATCATAATAGGCGATATGAACTATGGAGAAGGCAGTAGTAGAGAGCATGCTGCCATGTCTCCAAGGTATTTAGGCTGTGCCGTGGTAATTGCTCGAAGCTTTGCAAGAATTCATGAAACCAATTTGAAGAAACAGGGAGTACTTGCTGCTACTTTTGCTAACAAGTCAGACTTTGAAAAAGTACTTGAAGATGATAGGGTAAGCATACATGGGTTAAATCGCTTGGAACCCGGCAAACCTCTAGAATGCATACTACAGCATGGTAACCTAGGAAAAGAGACAATCTGGCTTCAGCATTCGTACAATGATGCCCAAATTGAATGGTTCAAAATGGGTTCTGCACTTAACATAATGAAAAAATAGAATAACCTGATCCGATCAATTACGTTCCAACTTTCTGCTCTTATCCTTCCCCAATAAATTAACCTCAGTCAAATTGTGATAGCATTCAAATTATCATCTAGATCCTATCATTTGATCTTACGCACTCTATGAATGCTTTTCTTTCTTCATTTGATCATATACTAAAAAAGCCATAAATTACTCGACACTAAGAACTTCCTTTAGAATTCATTTTGACAAAAAAAACGCTTAAGGAGATTTGATCATATTAGTTTTCATGCTGTGTGAAACCCCGTATTTATTCTCCAAATTGTGTTACTTAGATATCTACGATCCTCGACAATAGAAAAGATCTGATTATGATTTTATGCATTGATGATGAGAAACGTTAATAAGCATATTTCTTGTCATAACTTCACAAGGCTATATTTAGTATGACGTGTAAAGGAATATGTTCTAGGCATAAAGCTCAGAAGCCAGTTGGAATGGGAAGATATGCTAATGGACAAAAAAGGTGTCAGATATGTGAGATATTTTTGAAATGGGAAGGATTATGGTGCCCATGTTGCGGATATAGGCTAAGAACTAAACCTAGAAATTTGAAGTATAAAGCTAAATTGCGGCAACGCGAAACAGTTATCACG
Source organism: Nitrososphaeraceae archaeon (assembly GCA_035697905.1). GTDB lineage: Archaea > Thermoproteota > Nitrososphaeria > Nitrososphaerales > Nitrososphaeraceae > TH5896. Next base: position 36,353 of record DASSCH010000055.1, on the reverse strand, counting down.
GTACATGAAAACATGATCGTGAAGAAAATACCCAGTGCATAGTTCTAAATTTCTTTTTATTGCAGTAAAAGTAGTAAGGGTAGCGTGTTTTTCATACCATGTACTATTAAGCTGACCAGATTTCATATCACGAAGTCAGAAATAGGCTCGTCTGAGTGTATCTAATTAACCAAGCGTAATACATGTAATCGAGTTCTGGAATTATTGAATTATAGCAATACTCACTAAATGATGTCGCAATGCCTAGACAGGATCACGAATCCTGTCTAGAAACAACTAGAAATCTTAAGCTGCATTTTGAGCACTGGTTGATTGTACCCTCCCTTACAAAGATCGGACAAGAATGCATCGCAATAATTGGTGAACGGGATTCCTCGGAGCTATTGAAATTAAGACAAATGGATTCTAAAATCCATTAATAGAATCAAGATATGTTGTGAATGGTTGCGGTATGAATATTGCATGGCGATAAAAGATTGGATAACGTTATCGCTCAAAATAGTGAATGGCAAAGATTTCAGATTCCATTCGTGTAACAAGATAAGTAGCTAATATATTTATAAGAAATGATATACGCATCGGAGGGCAGTATTTATAGTTCAGACATGATAGAATAGATCGAAACTATGATAATCTGAGCTAGTAATAGATACCTTCATAATTGCTTGCAGATCAGAATCCTTGAAGTCAATATTGATCAATGCAAATGTCATCCAACATTTTACAGCATGTTAGACTCAAGAGCGAGACAAGAAATTTCTAGTTCTAGAGGAATTAACCTTAATTCGAATGCCATGATTAGTTAGAGGATTCTTTAGAAGGCAATTGTATTCCAAAATTCGCTTGGAGTTATCTATGCTAGAGAACCTAGGATTCAAAGTCTTATATATCATTGAATGCAATTTTTATTATGGTAGATGATTCCAAAACACGTAATTCAGTTCAGCGTTCTAAAAGAGTCAGTGATTTACTGGACGGAATGAAACGTTATTTACGAATAGAACACCATGACGATGATAAGGAACTACTGGAATATCTGCGAAATCAAGCAGGTTTACATCGGGAATAGCGTTTTGGAGGATCTAGTTAATTTTCTTTACTTAGAGTAGTATATAATTCAGAATTAGGAATTTGAATTTGTTGGTTAATGCATATGGATAAAACCCTCTTTAGTACTAGAAAAAATACTGAATATTTGGTCCGACTGCAACTATGGCATTCATACTAATTTGAAGAACTGCAATCAGAACAACTTATGGCGAATTTGCATTTGCATTTGCATCTGGACATTCACACATGAAGTACGAAAAGAGCCAATCAATTTCACAGGCAAACAAATGAGGATCAAGGGGAACTTGACAGAGAAATCCGGAGGTCAAGAAACGGCATCTCAGTTTCAAGAAGGAAACAAAATGCCATATGCATCAGAGTTACATATCGTCGCATGAGTAGTACGAATAGAGTGTAAGTTGGCAGATACACCGTTTTTTGTATTGGAATTTTATCGGTGCTCTACCAGATCCAATTTCTCTGAAATATGAAACAGATCTAATTAATACTCAGATAATCTAGGATTATAGGAGCAAGAGGTAGCTATCCTTTCTTTACATGAAGTTTACAACTATTGAATTCAATGCTACTTACTTTAAATGGAGAACTGTCATTTGAATGCCTAGTGAGCACCCTTCAAGGCTATTATTTCTGAACACCTTGAGAATGAAAATTAGCCTTGACCGGGATTTGGACCCGGGACCTTTGCCTTACCAAGGCAACGCTCTACCAGGCTGAGCTATCAAGGCACTAACTACACACTCCATGGCTGGAAGTAACATTCGCTACGGCCACCTACATAAGCTTAACTGCACTTTTTTTAACCGGAGTGCGTTTTTTCAGTTCAAGGGGCAGCGTACGAAATTCCTTGTTTTTAGTATGTTAATGCTCTCTTCCGTTGGATTATTACATTTCATGATATGGTTTGCTGGCAAGGAAATTTTTCAAGATCTGGAAAATAAGCTTCACCGTCTAGAATGTTCTCAAATTTCATGGTTCTTGTAAGATTTAAGTAAGGACTAGTTGATCTGTCTTATGAAGAAGCAGCGGGGGTTGTAGAGCCTGGCCAAATTGTAATCGTATGCTTGGAGACGCGGGACTTAAGATCACAGTTATAGGTGATCCCGTCTCTCAGGGGTTCGTGGGTTCGAATCCCACCCCCCGCATCAAGTTGGTGCGATCCCTGAATTCTGTGGCAGACTTGACAAGGTGAAGATGAAATCTATTGTCAGAGCCAAGTTCAGGATGAAAAGCTGTGGCAACTATATTGTCTTGCTTTACCGCTACAACCTTGTCCTCTAACTTTGCAACCACTTGAACCCCTTCCTCTGCCTTCGATACTATGGGAGCTCGTATAAAGATGCCCTTGAAAGGCCTTTTTCCCATCAAAGGAATTTCTAGATCGGCCTCAAAGGATTCCTTTTGTCTTCCAAAGGCGTTTCTTTCTACAACTATATTCAATAACGATAGCAACTTTTGTTTTGTTTGTCCAACTACCCTATCATGCGCCCTGGTGGATAGAATAATCATACCTGCACAAGTTCCTAGTACAGGCATGCCTTTTGATACTACATCAGCGATTTTATGAAAAAGCTCCCCATTGACAGTAACCAAGTTGCTAACTACAGTGCTCTCTCCACCGGGCAAAATTAAACCATTAATTCCAGAAATGTCTTTAGAGTGTCGAACAATTCTCACATCACCCTTCTTTCCGAGATAGTTAAAGGCGGTCCTAGTCTGGGAAACGTTCTCCTCGACATCTCCTTGAATTCCTAGTACCCCTATTATTAGACCATCATGTCTCATACTGATGGTCCTCTTTCCTGCATTCTCAAAGCTAAATTTTGAGTATCAAGCCCCAACATAGACTTCTTTTCGTCAACCATTCTCTGTGATTCAAGCACGGTGGCAGGATCATCAAAGTATGTAGTGGCAAGGACTATCGCCTGAGCTCGTTGTGAAGCATCATCTGACTTGAAAATTCCAGAACCTACAAACACGCCGTCACAGCCAAGCCTCATCAGAAGCGCGGCGTCAGCCGGGGTGGATATTCCACCTGCAGCAAAATTTACTACTGGTAGCTTTCTTAGCCTTGCCGTCTCTTCAACTATAGACAAAGCCGATTGTAATTGTCTAGACGCCTTTATGAGTTCCTGCGGATCGTCTACTATTGAACTAAGCTTTCGTATGTCATTGTTTACCGCCTTAATATGTGACACTGCTTCAGCTACATTGCCAGTCCCTGGTTCACCTTTAGTTCTTATCATAGAACATCCCTCTTCTATTCTGCGGAGGGCTTCACCGAGATTTCTAGCTCCGTTTACAAATGGTACCCTGAAATTCCATTTCCAAAGATGATTATCTTCATCAGCTGGGGTAAGTACTTCGCTCTCGTCAATCATATCAACACCTATCTCCTCTAAAATCTGAGCTTCTCCAAGATGACCTATCCTGCATTTGGCCATGATAGGAATTGTAACTGCGTCCATTATCTCTTGAACAACCTTCACACTAGCGGTCCTAGCTACACCACCTGCCAACCGGACGTCGAACGGGAGTTTATCGAGCACCATTACAGCGACTGCTCCTGAATCTTCCGCAATTTGCGCTTGCTCAATATTGGTGACATCCATAATAACTCCGTGTTTCTGCATGTGGGCGAAACCCCTCTTAACCATGGTTGTCCCAGTTGTAAAAGGCAAATGAGCACCGGTATCACGCCTTTGAATATTTCTTTGCTCAATGATTTCGGATGGGACGAGAGATATCGTCATTTACATGAGTGTACTGCTAACAGTTATTTAGAGATTAGTGTCATGTTTCATTTGGAGATTTGGTACCATTTTTGAACTTTAATCAAATTGTCATTAAAAGTATAATAACTGACGAACGGGATATTTCAAGATATGGTTGATGAAACCAAGGTGGATCCTCCACCATGCGACATATGCGGTAACGCTATAGAAGCATGCTTGTGTGTTTGTCCATATTGTGGTGAACGAGATAAATGCGAATGTTGTCTATATGATGCTGCTACTGGTGGCGGATGAATTCCAGTTTGAAATAAAATTGTAAACTAATAAAAGCTGGCAAATTAGAAGCTATAATATCGATGTCCCTTACGAATAAGGTGAATAACTCTCTTAACTGGCTTATAGGTGGTGCTCAAGGTAGTGGCGTGGACTCTGCTGCAAATATCTTTTCACGAGCATGCGCAGAGGGAGGATTACAAGTTTTTGGAAAGCGTGAGTATTACTCTAACATAAAGGGAGAACATAGCTATTTTACTGTGAGAGTCTCCGAGAAAGAGATTAGATCACACGTCGATGAAACTAGTATGCTTGTTTCATTTGACACTGAAACTTTGCTGAGGCATACTGTTTCAGTAGTGAAAGGCGGCGGAATCGTATACGACTCTGAGTTGATTGATGTAAAAATAGCGGAAGTTCCAACATTGGATGACGCATTTAGGGATAGGTTGATTGATCTTCTTCAGAAGGAAGGAAGACCTCTAACTGTTCAAGGTATTCTGGATTACGCATCTGACAGAGGCGTATGTCTTTTCAGTATCCCTTACTTTCAATTGCTTGAAGAATTTTCAGCCAAGACCCAAGATCATTCATTAAGTAAATTATCACGAATGGTCAATGTTATGTCATTATCTTGCTCGATGGCGTTGTTAGGTTTTCAGTTTGAAATCCTCGGAAGCGCGATCAGATTCATTTTCAGATCCAAACCCAAGATAGCTGAATTGAATGTCATGGCAGCTAATTATGCTTATGAGTATACCAGGAAACATCATGATGCAAGTGCTCTGGCTTTTGATCTAACAACAAAGAGTCCTCTTCCTGATGTGATACTAGTTCAAGGTAACCAATCATCAGCTTTAGGCAAATTGACATCTGGTTGCAGATTTCAAACCTATTACCCAATAACACCCGCCAGTGATGATAGTGAATTTCTAGAGGCCAATGAAATAGTGCCACAATTAGAAGGTAATAATGGTTCCATACTAGTTTTACAGACAGAAGATGAAATAGCTGCCATAACCATGGCAATAGGAGGAGCGCTCACGGGTGTACGTTCTGCAACCGCAACGTCAGGTCCGGGATTCTCTCTGATGACTGAAGCCCTTGGATGGGCTGGCATGAACGAGGTACCTATAGTAGTTTCGTTGTACCAGAGGGCTGGACCGGCTACCGGCTTGCCAACACGGCATGAGCAGGGGGATCTCCTCTTTGCCACAAAGGCAGGACATGGAGAGTTTCCAAGAATTGTGTATTCCTCAGGAGATATTGAAGAGAGCTATTATGACACCATTAAAGTCTTCAATTTTGCAGAAAAATTCCAGATGCCTGTAATTCATCTGCTTGACAAAGCTATTGCAAATAGTATCACCACTTGCAAAATATTTGATCAACAAAGGGTTTCAATTGACAGAGGTTTGCTTGTAGAAAAGGTATCTGATTCATCGTCCGATTTGGGTGATGCCAGTCACTATCGCAGGTTTAGGTTGATACGAAATAACAAGAATAGCAAGAATGATGACGGCAGCTATTCAATTTCTCCTCGAGTTTTGCTTGGAACCGAAAATGGAATATTCTGGAATACAGGCGATGAACACACCGAAGAGGGTCATATTACAGAGGACCCACAGATTAGAACAGCGATGATGGATAAGCGAATGGGCAAATTGATGATTGCGCTCGAGGAAATAGACGACGAGGACAAGGCCACCCTGTATGGAATTGATGGACCAGATTCTTTGACCGTTATAAGCTGGGGTTCTACTAAGGGTGCTATTCTAGATGCAATGGACAGACTAATAGACGAGGGTAAGAAGATCAGGTTTGTACAATTGCGCTTGCTGAATCCATTCCCAGTTGAAAGGGTGCGCGCCTTGGTTGGAGGTCAAAAACAGCTAGTTGATATTGAAATGAACTACTCATCTCAACTCGGGTTGCTAATTGGCGAAAATATTGGTATTAGTATGGATCATTTGGTAGTCAAGTATAATGGTCGACCGATTTCATCTAGTGAGGTTTATAATGCGCTGATGAGAATCATATCGGGAGAAGCTCCAAGGAGGATCGTTTTGGAACATGGCGCTTAAGCTTACTGATTATAAAACAGAAGTCCATAATGACTGGTGCCCTGGCTGTGGGGACTTTGGCATTCTCAATGCCATTCAAATGGCCCTTGCGGAGATGGGAATCCGAAAGCACAGAGCTGTTATCTTCTCGGGGATTGGATGCTCAGGTAAAACTCCGCATTTTATTAACACATATGGGATACACACTCTTCACGGCAGGGTACTCCCTTTTTCTCAAGGGGCCAAACTTTGTAATCCGGAATTAGAAGTAATAGCTGTCGGAGGTGATGGAGATGGGTTGGGAATAGGTGCTGGTCATTTCGTTAGCGCTGGAAGAAGAAATGTTGATATGTTATACATTATTTTTAATAACGGAGTATACGGATTAACAAAAGGGCAAGCCTCACCCACGTTAAAGTTAGGTTTGAAGACTAAATCCCTTCCATTACCAAATTCAAATAATTCGGTTAATCCGCTTGCCCTCGCTGCTGTATCCGGCTTCACGTTTATAGCTAGAGGCTATTCATATGATGTTCGCCACCTCAAAGATTTGATAATACAAGGTGTCTCCCACAAAGGCTTGGCATATCTGGATGTTCTGCAGCCATGTCCAACCTACAACGATATCAATACCAGAGAGTGGTATCAGGGATCAGATAATCAAGATCCAGAAACAGGAAAGCAGATTCCAAGAACATACAAACTTGAAGGATCGGGATTTGATGGGATCGTTCACTCAGAAAATGAAGCGGATAGCAAGATGTCCAATGCAATCTTAAAATCGTACGAATGGGGCAATAAAATTCCTATAGGTGTATTTTACAAGAACGAATTCGTTCCCACTTATGAGGAGAGGATCGCCGCAAAGATCCCAGACTATGTTAAAAACCCACCCTCAAAACAAAGAATCTTCTTAACTGGAGGTAGATCTAGCTCTGACATCTCCAACTTACTGGATATTTTGAGAGTAAGCAGCTAGGTAGCCACCACCAGATAGGCATTTTTTCTGAATGTAATTCAGATAGTTCTATTTCGATTAATTTCTCGTCAGCAAACAGTAAATTCAAGTGGCTACGAACGGCAGAAGAAGTTTAAGAATACAACTAAAACTTACGGAAAAGAAGTTAAAGAAAAAAGAAAAGGATTGACGGAATTTGGCTTAGTCCCACTTACTCCAAGCGGCCATCCATCTGTAAGTCCATGTATTGAGTTTTGCACCCAAAGCTGCTATTGGCACAGATAGCACGGCTCCCGCGCCAGCTCCTAAGGCTACTGGACTATTATAGAATTTACCGACTTGTGGTTCGATTGGTGTCATGTATGGGGGTAGTGTTGGCCTAGGATACTTGAATGCCATTTCTAGTGGATCACGTATGGTCAATAAGTTGATCATGTTAAACAATGGCAGTGAAAGTCCAACCAATGTTCCTCCTATCAGTATCGCCGCGTGTTTGTTCCTTCTTGTTGCCCAGTAAGACAGGTCCAGCAACATTGCAGATGGAATCCACACCGGTACCGTAATGAAGTCGTATGGATATCCAAGAGCAAACCAAGCCCCTTTTGCAACCCATGTATATATCGTCATTATAGTGGCATAGTAGGTCGCTGTCCCTGGCACTCCCGTAAACAACATGTAATAGATGGCACCCACAACGAGCATCGTTGACTGCGATATAGAGAACACGACGAATGAAGTCCAAGCCCAATCAGTGTAGAATATGTAGTCTCCTGCATTAATAGTCAGCAGCGTGCTGTTAACAGCTACGACAACTATGAACAGATAATGCGTTGTGCGTCTTAGCCAGACCATTAACAACTCTCTGCTAGAGGTTATATATAAAATTTATCTACGCGTGCAGACACTTGCTGAGAAAAAAACCTTACAATAATGTATAACTTCACACTAAAAAATAAAGAATAAATCAGTACGGACGTAGAGGTTTTTCTGTTGCGATCTTCCAGATCCACATGAATCCTAAAGCTTCGATAACAGTAAGCACAGATAGGGCATATAATCCACTTGGCAGAGGATAAGCCCATGGATAAACTGTCACGCCTACATAAACACCGCCAGCTGTTGCTGCCCAACATAAAGCAAAGCCTAGTATGTAGATACCTTTCATATTTTCGACTCTGCGTCCAATCATCTTTTCTACATCGTCTCTACTGCCGCCGCCTTCAACCCGTCTTCCACCAGGTCCGAATCCCTTTGGTAAAGTCATCTTATACAATACCTAATCAGTACTTACCTTTTTAAATTTTGCTGTGGTAACTGAGATTAGATTAGAACAAGTATGCCAAAACAAATCCCATCTCCAGGATCATCTTTGTTCAGAGTTACAATGGAAGGAAATTCTTTACGGATTATGAATTCATTTAGAAAGTTTTGATTTACCAAAAACTCGAATGATTCATGAAGGAATAGAAGGTGACCCGTCGGTAACAGCAAAATATATATCTTTGTTTCTTCTGGTATCGCTTAGAAACGACATATGATTAACAAGGCTATAGTCTTGACAGGATTGGCTGCAATATTAGCAATGTCTAGTGCATTCGCATTTATTCCTTCTGTAGAGGGACATGGTGTCCAGGCCCAACTCCAGAGTAGGTTCGTGAGAATTCAAGACGAATCTTTTTCTGGTCAGACACTTCAAACAGGTGATGAGCTAACAGTAACTGGCACACTACAGAGTTTGGTGAATAGACCACTTAGAGCATGGTTGTCGCTTTTCAGCGAATCAACAAATGCAGGCAACAGGTGGGAGTTTATAGCTCGTGATCCACCCGGCAACGTTTTTGACATTGAACCAGAAGCAACAATTCCATACTCACTAACCGTCAGAGCGTTAGAACCAGGTATTTATCATGTCCATACACAGCTCAATATTCAGACCATTGGTCCAGGACTTGGTCCAGGACAAACTGTTCAAGTGACAGGCGAACCAATCTTCAAGCCGGTTCCATGGTCGAATGTGATATATCAAGTGATATTGATAGGAGCAGGCTTAGGCGTAACATTTGCGACTAGACCGTGGCAAGTGATCTAGTAACCACACACACTAACTAACTTCCCTCATTTTTGTAATTTAATCAACAATTAGTAAACTATTTGGTGGATAATCCATAGCGCTCGTAGCGCTTATCGGGCTGAAATTTCGTCAGCTCCTACGAAATTCTTCAACGGGGCAGGTACCTCTATCGTTCCATCAGCGCGCTGAAAGTTTTCAATAATTGCAACCAATGTTCTTCCAGTCGCGACCAAGGTGCTGTTTAAGGTATGAACTAAACGAGTTTCTTCGTCAGGACGATCCCTAAATCTTATTCTTAATCTCCGAGACTGATAGTCTAAGCAATTTGAGCTTGAGACTATCTCTCTATAGCAGTCTTGTCCTGGCATCCAGGCTTCGATATCATAAGTTTTAGAGGAAGTCTTACCCATGTCACCCGTACACAGAAGGACGGTCCGAATAGGGATTCCCAATTTTTCATAAAATTTCTCAGCCAATTCTACCATTTTCTGATGCTCCTTTTCCGAATCCTCCGGACGTGTGAACATAAATTGTTCAACCTTGTCAAAGTGATGGACTCGGAAGATGCCTTTTGTATCTTTTCCGTGCGCACCCGCTTCCTTTCTAAAGCACGGACTAATACCTGCGTATCTCAATGGAAGAGCAGATCCTTCAAGAATTTCATCCATATGCATCGCCGCCATCGCATGCTCTGAGGTACCAATCATGTACAAATCTTCACCATGGATTTTGTAAATCACATGTTCAAAATCTTCCAATATGACTGCACCTTCCATTGGTTCTCTTCTAATCATGTAAGGGGGTTGCACAAGCACGTATCCTTGATCTTGTAAATAATTCAGTGCAAATTGAAGGAGTCCAATATTCAGCTTTACCAATACATTCTTCAAGAAGTAAAAGCGAGAGCCAGAAATTTTTGCAGCCCTCTCTAAATCAAATAGATCCAAATTTGTTCCAAGATCAACATGATCTAGGGGCGCAAAATTGAACTTGCGAGGCGTTCTTATTGATCTAATTACCACATTATCTTGCGGGTTAGCACCTACAGGGACAGAGCTACTCACCAAGTTAGGTAGACTCATTATCAAATGCTTGAATTTTGAATCCGCTTCTTCAAGATCTTTACCCAATTTGAGAATTCTATCACCAAGGGATTTCATCTCCTTGAGTTCTTCCGAACAATCCAATTTACTTTTCATCTTTCTCGCAATTGTTTGGGAAATCACATTCTTTCGGTGCCTTGACAAATCGGTTTCGGAAATTAAAGTGCGTCGTCTCTTATCTTGCAACAGCAATTCATCTAACGGAAAAGATAGATTTCTTTGAGAAAGCATTCGCCGTATCAGTTCTGGATCATCTTTTAGTAGTCGTGGGTCAATCATCATTCAGCACCATTTTCCCAATCGAAATATGACTCAAGACCTCGTCTACTGTATTGGAAATCGTCTCTATAGAACCATCACTACTGAACTCGATCGAAAGTATGTTCTCTGAAAGAGAATGCATTTGCATTTCTAAGCCTTGGGGAAAATTGATGTTATCAGCAATGAGTGATTTCATTATTGCATCTCTTTTGCCTTCATCTTCTAGATCTAGTTCTATATATACGGTGATTTTATTGACGAGAGGCTCTTGCATTATCAACGGTCCTCGTTGCATCCTTCAAGCATGAGACGAAACTTTCTAAACCGCTAGGTTGGACTTCGCAACATAGCACATAAGGCTCGATTGGATGAGGAAGTGAATGAGATACGCTAGAACACTTACGTATCGCTGAAGCCATCTCCGTGTATTTTGGCAGGTCATTCATCCGACAACAATACTTGTACGTGCCTGTTTGTGTTACTGTCCTTCCAATAAACATCTTGCGTAAGAATCGTGGTGAGGACTCTAGTAAAGTCACGATATCTTCGAGGGCATTCTCTGCTACGGTCCCCTCCCCGTTCATGAAGACCATGTCTGTGTCAACCCATATCCTCCATTTCTCTCCAAATATAGTGCTTAGCGATCGCCTCTGTATGTCAAGATAACGAACCACAGTTTCTTCAGCTCTTGTTAACATCTTGAAGCGGTCGCCAAGGCAAACCGATATGGCTACGCCCGATTTTTGTACTTTACCACAAATTCCAAGGAGATCTGAATACTCCCTTGCGTCACGGAGTGGAGTTCCCTTGTCTTCTTTAAGTAGGGTGTAACTGATCCCACGTATGCTCTCTGAGGGTAGTACCGCTGTGTCAGAATTGGTGGCAACGAATTTTGCAATACCTTCATAAATTGCCCATTTCTCCTGATCTAGTAGGTCATTGAAAACTCGCCATTTTCCATTTTCCTTCAACTTGATCCCAGCATTTTCCACTATTGACTTAGCCCGTTGTAAGTTCCAAGTTAATCCGTCGATGTATGGAAAACGAGTCAGAGCGATAGCTTCGTGTATTGGCCTCCATTCGCGTCCTACTATCAGAAGGTCGTCTGGTTGGCTTCGCAACAGACCTTGAGATTCACCAGCCTTTGCTATTTCAGCGTTTATTCCCACAAGTGATCTCCCTTTTCCGCGATCCTGTCTCTCACCAAGTGAAGAGAGTACAGCCAATACAGAAAGGTCCGAATTTTTAGTGTCTAACGTTATCGACAGTAGATAACAGCTGCCTGCAGAGGTTATTTCTGACCAGCCATTGTACTCGTATTTATTAATGTTCAGAACTCGCTGGGCATAAACTTCGTCAGGTTCGAAGGCTATCTCATTTGATAGATGTCGGATCAACAACCATTTGTTTTGGAGGCACTTGTCCAACTTTTCGACTGATTCATGTTCGAAATCTAATAGCATACACAGATCATATTCATCAGAAATTGAGTTTCCAACTTGTAGGGAATGTGTTAGATTAGAGGTGCTTCTCAATACACATTTGGTATTTAGTCTTTCAAGAGTGTGGAAGATAATACTACTTGCGGCTATCCCGTCGGAGGATGAACTGGAAAGAACAAGAAACTTACCCCCTTTTCTAATCAGGTCACGAATATTATCTGAAATAGACTTGAGTTGATCATCTAGCCTATTTCGTGGGTTCATCGAGAGGTCGTGAGTCTATTGAGCTTGTGCTATAACCGCAGCATATTTCCAATTCTTGTCAATCTTGTCCTTTTTCTTGTAATACCTTGATAAACGATGTATCTTCGATTCGATCAGTTCTAGGGAACGAACGTTTCTTCTATCACTATTGTGTGTTCTGAGATGCCTTTGCAAGCCAAGGGCCTTCTTCACTAGTCTGTCTAGAGATTCTGGCATATCCTGCTTAACACCATTCTCTTTCAATACATCGGTTATAGTTTTTCCCAAAATTGGCTTGACTAGTGGTACCCCATACTCATCTCTTAGAATGATACCAATTTGGGAAGCGGTTAAGCCATCTTCATTGTACAGTTTGAGGACAATAGATTTAATGTCTGAATGACTGATATTAACCCAAGTAGGCACACTCTTGGACGTAGGACGTGTTGAATGAGACTTGCCGCGAGTATGTGCATGCATTCGTGCCATTGATAGACAACGTTCTTAGGGTCGACATCTAAATGTTACGGACATTGAAGAAGTAGGAGATATTACAAAAAAGTTAAATAATCGATATTCGAAAAATGAACATATGAATAAAGCCTACCTACCGGTTCTATCCCTTATGGCATTGCTTATGGCGACTGCATTTATTTTGCCTGGTATTCAGGTAGCGAATGCTCAATACACAGGCGGCGGGGGCGAGGGAACGACATCGGGAAGTATTGAGGAACAATTGAAACTTGCGAGAGAGAAAACAGGACTTGCTGAGCAACAAGGTGCATATGGTTCTGGAACTTCTATGGTTGCCGGTAACATTGACAGCACAATTCTATTTATCATAGCATTAGTAGTAATATTCGGAGCAGTGTCAGCAGCATTCTTCGTAAAGTCCAGGGGAGCAAGAAGGGCAGCCACTACACAATATACACGACAGAGTGAACCGGATTGGAAGTTGGAAGCTCAGAGATATAAAGAAGAACTTGATGCTATGAAAAGAAATCAAAAATAGATAGGGTTACTCAAACAAAACCATTTCTTCTAAAACCATTCCTTCTTTTTGAAAATTGATAATGTTATGATATTTACGCCAGGCCTTCTTTTGCTAGAGATGCGTAATTTTCTGGTCGGGACAATCCCAGTAAATTCGCTATATCAAGTACAGATGCGAGGGTATGAACCAAAATGTATATATCATAGATTTTATTTGGATTATATCGTAATATGAGCGCCATTCTAAGCCTTGTGGGAATGTTCAGCACCGGATTGGAGAGTCTTCTGAAGCAGGTAGGACCAGCATACGACCCATTGTTCTTTGATGTAATGGTATACATATTTGGGACTATGCTTTTCGCAGTTTTCCTCCTGAGTGTAATTGCATTTTGGCTCAGACGAAAGGGACTTGGAGGAGGTTCAGCTAAAGAAAAATGGACTCAAGAATTAGAGACTTACTTCGAGCGTGAGCAGATAGGCCTTATACCAGACGAAAAGCACCACTGGTAATCTGACTACTCAAAATTTCTTTTATTTGTTTTCTTAAATTCTGAATAAACCAATTTTTTGTCAGCATTACGATTTGATCATCTATATTATCTTCCGATGGCACTAGAAGTCAGAGCTAGCAGAATGGATAACCGAGAACCGCACACAGGTTCAGAATCTTCGAACAACCTTTGGTCTTAGCATTTCAGGATGGCTTTTCAATTCATGAATCAGTCTCTGAAGCTTTGATTTTTCAGATGGCAGGGTCCCACCAATACTGTAAACATTTGAAGCATGATTTGCTCTAAAGGTTACCTCTCTAACTGGATTGAAAAGCACTATTAGCCTTTCTAATTCGTCCAAGATTTCCAAATCAGTTAACCAGGAAAACGGCTCCTTAAACTTGGACATGAACTCACCACGAACGGTTTCATCCAATTGGAGGTTGAGGGCAGCAAGATAATGCGGGCTAATCTGGCTCACTACCGTGGCAGTATCAGATATGTGCGCATCAGTGTATGTTCTGCCGCCTATGCCGAGAATGACCATGCAAGATAGTGTGAATCCATGATCAATTGCCTTCCCACAACTCTCAATAATCATTGATGAAGATGCGCCCTTTGTGACCTTCTGCAGCACGACATCATTACCACTCTCTATCCCAACATATAACATGCTTAGTCCTCGATCTCGCAACCGTTCAAGTTCTGCGTCCTTTTTCTGGATCAGATTCCGTGGCATGGCATAGCATGAAATTCGCTTAAGACTCTTGAATTTGAGAGTCAAATAGTCTAATATTTCAACCAGCCCTTCGGTCTTGACATTTAATGCATCTCCATCGGCAAGAAAGATTTTTTCAGTTAGGGGTTGGTATTTAGAAACTAAATCTATTTCGAACTTGATCTCATCTAAAGACCTCTCTTGATAGGATTTTGTTCGGTACATATTGCAGAATGAGCAGTGATTAAATGAGCATCCCAAGGTGACTTGCAAGATCGTTGAGTTTGCCTCTGAAGGAGGTCTGTAAAGAGGATAATCGTATACTATTTCTTCCAAGGAGGTTATACAAGTAGTATCGCATGAATAATGTATATGTTGTGGATTGAAAAGGTCATTATCTTTAGACTGTCGTGTAATCTATCGATGAGATTTTGAAACGACCGCAAATATTTCATTTCGTCGTAACATGGTGACTATTTGTGAAATCACCCTTAAAATGGATAGCCAAGTTTAGACCTAGTTGTTTGGGGTCTGTTCGTCGCGAGGTCATCATAGCTTTTGGCTCTGCCTGGAGCAGCGATTATTCACTTCATCCCCTGCTAAAATTGGTATGCTCCAGTTATAAATTTGTAAGAGAATAATTTCACATAGAGTCAACTCGAAATTGTTCAGAGAATTCATTGACGGTATGGGAGATGTATTATTTTCAGGTCATGTGCAACTTCTACGTTCTCATGGATGAGGCGCGCTTCTGCGAGCAACTGGCTGCTCTGCCGGTATCTCGTACTAAAATGAGTTAGTACAAGCTTCCTAGCACTACACTGATTTGCTACCTTGGCTGCTTCAGCAGCCGTTGCATGAAAGTTTTCGATCGCCTTATGTCGGAGCTCCTCAGCATATGTTGACTCAAATATGAGTAGATCGCAATTCTCGAAAAATTTAACAAGTTTTTCGGTTGGTCTTGTATCACCGGAGATTCCAATCTTCCTCCCAGGTCGTCTTGGACCCACCACATCAGATGATCTTACTATTGTTCCGTTGATTACAATATCCTTCCCCGATTGAAGCTGTTTGTATAATTTACCTTCGGGTATTCCTAATTGTACTGCTCTTTTGATATTAAAAATCCCAGGTCTATCCAATTCTGTCAGACAGAATGAGTAAGCTGGTACATTATGATCTGCTTTACAACATCTCACTTCATAATCCCCCTCACGCAACAGCAATCCCTCAGATTCTATATTGTGAAGAGTTACATCGAATGAAAGCCCGAAACCAATCAGTCTTGTACTAAACTTTATAAATTCTCCGAGTCTTGGTTCACCATAAATATCAATGGGCAGGGTCCTGCCATTAAGCGATAGTGTTTGGAGTAGACCCAAGATTCCAAGTGAGTGATCAGCGTGCATGTGCGTGATAAAGACTTTCATTTTGCAATTCATCCTGAGACTTGATCTTACAAAATTTCTTTGCATACCTTCCCCTGCATCGAAGAGAAGTATCTCATTTCCTCGAGCAATTGCGATAGAAGATAGTCCTCGTTCATCAGTTGGAGTGGCTGCTGACGTGCCCAAGAAAACGATTCTAAGATCCATACATTACTAGTTTAGTTCTAGTCTAAGGTAAATCTACCTAATATTCGTAGAGTGTGTTCTATTCACATAGCTTCTCTAGCATGCCGATTTTTGCAGGTAAAGGTATCACATATCACCATCTTCATAGGGCCAGGAAGATCTCCTTTATTGGTTCTCTAATGCCTAATTTTCTAATTACCCCTTCGAATCTAGTTTTGTTCGACGTAATTAAAATTTCCGTGCGGCCAATCCCCTTCTTTTTGGCCATATGATAGGTAGAGAGGTATTTCTTCACATCACTTGCGAGGAGTTTCACAGGATCAATCAACCTTATGGTTGGAAGTAAGGAGACGAGATAATTTGAGACAAATGGTAGGTGGGTGCTTGCCAAAACCATCACATCTATATGTGATTCAAGATTTTCGCGATATTCTATTGCCTTAGAGATTGCATCAAATGTCTTTCGTTCGTTGGTGATATATTCACCATTCTCAACTAGGGCGATAATTTCTGATGCATCAAATCTGGTTACAAGTATATTCTGCGGGACTTGGGATTTGATCAGATCGCCCAATTCTCTGCTCCTAATCGTACCTGCAGTAGCCAGTATGCCGATATGCTTTCTCTTCGTCAGCTTACAAGCGGTCTTAAGCGGAGGAATGATTCCCACGACAGCCAATTTAGATGAGCGCTTGACTTCATCAAGAATCTGAACTGAAGGAGTTATAGAAGCTAGGACTACCAATTTCGGTTTATATCGCTCAAGATATCGTAGGATATCAAGGATTATGGTTAGAAGCTCTTGCCTTGACTTGTTACCATATGGAAAGTGTTGTTCATCTGCAAGGTACAGTAGATTTTCGGTCGGTAAGAGCCTGCGGAGTTGTTTTATTACAGATAACGAACCTAGGCCTGAGTCAAAAACTGCAATCGGATTATCCAGCAACTACAAAAACACCAACAAACACAATACTAGGTCATGGTCTCTAAAAGAATTCAAAAATAGATAGTCGTGGCCAAGTGGCCAGGTGGTCAGGATTCCAATGCCTATCGACCTGGAGGCAAGGTCCAGTTCCATACATCAATCTATCAACTGTTAATAAAAAGATCCGGCTGTTTAATATCTCGAGAAATCTCGATAGATTTTTCCGAGTCATTGTAGTTTGCTCATCAACCTGTGCTGAATAAATTACCATTATGACTTCCCAATTACCTCCTCGCGGGTCCTTCGCTTTGTTTCTATTCGATTATGGTCCAAACTATGATCAATGGCCCTTGTCCGCCAAACAAATCGAGAATAAAGCATTTTGGGGACCAGGCGTTTGAAATCAACCCCTTCTCCAATATACCATTTGGGAAACCATTCGTAAAGGTGTAACCTAATTGTTTGAATATATACTATCAGTCCTTCGATCAACATTATACCAATATTTCCGCCGATAAGGACAGCATATCCGCCACCTGTGCCACCCAAGGATTCGAATGAATCGATAACCGTTACAAGGAGTGCGGCGTGAACCAGTAGCATTATTCCGAGTCTAGAATAACTTATTGTATTTGAAAGCATCTCTATGATTCTCACCATTATTACCTCCACTACTATGCCTACTATTCCACCGCCTTCGTCTTTCCCAAGTTTCTTGAGATGCTTCTCTTCCTTCATGCCTCCGATAATCATTGTAATTACGGTACCAATAATTACAAGGGGTGCTGCCTTTGCAACCAACTCTACGGTAACCCAGTCTCCAAAAACGACCGTCAGCCAAGGCACTGGTTCATCATGTACGACTCCTGTAATGCCAAACATGCCGATGATATCATACCCAGAACCAATAGCTGCTAGGATGAGGCTTACCACCGCAAAGTATTGTACTATAGTTGGGATATCATGGTAGTAAATCATAAGTTTATCATGTTTTTTGATATTTGCCCAGAGCCTCAAGAAGAAAGCCAGCAAGATATGCACCACTCCTATCGCAATTGAGATTTCCAAAATCTTGACTACCTCTTCAAAAGTTAGCTCTGACACACTTAACATTCCTACAAATCCTAATTGTTCAGCTATAGGTGCCAAAATTGGCAGCTCAATAGCATGAAAACCAAATAATTCTCCCGTACCTAAGCCTCCAATGGCTGCAGCTGCTCCACTCGCTGCTATCAAAGTTCCCCAGGTGGTCAGAGATCCGTTACCGCGGTATCTGAAAAGCATCCCGAGACCAAAAAGCAATATGCCATGTCCTAAGTCTGCGAACATCAATCCATAAAACAGAGGCCACACGAAGGCAATAATAGGCGTAGGGTCTCTCTCATCGTAGTTGGGTAATCCCTGTGTCTCAGTAATGATCTCGAAGGTACGAATATACTTTTTGTTTTTCAGCAGTGTAGGAAGTTTCTCGCTGTGGTCTTCGCCGTGACTTTCATGGGCAGCCGAGTGTTCAGGACTGTCCATTATTGAGACATAGTCGCTTGTCAAGCTCTTGAATTTATTTTCCATCTGCTCAGGGATAAAGCCCTGAATCATAGCGAAATTCTTAGTACCACCTGGCTTCCTAGTTGCTTCTAAAACATCTTTTGACACCTGTGAAGCTTCGTGTAATGATAGTAGTTTCGTAGTCAGTGTTAATTTCAATTTCTCAGCCTTTTTGCCAAGATCCGTACTTTGCTTCTCTAGTTCCTTTATCTTGGTTTTAGACTCAGCATAGGCCAAATGGGGATTCTGAGGCATGTTAGGAGGTACTTGCAAAGGGTGCACTCCGAAGCTTCTTAAAACTTTGATTATTCTATCAGCGTCGTTGTCAGTTGAACCTAAAATGATTAAGGCAGATTTGTGCTCATTTAATTTAACAATCTGCATCTGTAGATCTCCCAAACTTTTCTTGATCTCGTCTTGGTCATCATTTTCAATAATAAAAGCTGCAGCATAGAAGATTCTCAATTTAGAAAAAATACGCAGATCTAAATCCAATTCGGCTGCCATTTCCAGGGTTAAAGCTATCGTACGGTATTCCTCCAATTGTTTTGAGACTTGACTTTGTTCCAAAAGAATCCTTTTAGGCTCATCCAAGAGTGCTGCACTCTTTACCTCTAAATCAACTATGAAGCCTTGAATATCTTCAATCTCGAAGGATGTTTGCTCCTTTGGAGCACCTTTAAACATTGTATCCATTACTCCCGTTTCTAAAGGAACTCCCAACGCCTTGACTACATCGTCAATTTCTTGGAAAAGCCTTTGCGCCTTCAATAATAAGTCGTCGTAATAGGGATTAATGTATTCGGATGCATGTTGTAAGGGATGAAACCATTCGAGTTGAGCAAGTCTGCTTACAACTTGCTGCGTCTCAGTCCTAGGTAGAACTAGCGTAGTTTTCAGTAATTTGGCTGTTCCCATTTAGTCCCAATCCATCCGTTATCCTCTCAGTTGGGGTACCTGATCAGGAATCTCCCGATTTAGGTCACGCTTGACCGAGTATGATGAACATCATGACGATACCGTAAATTGCAATTGATTCTACCATGCCTACAATGATGAAAACCCTAGACTGCATTTTAGGATTATCACTAATTGCTGCTAGGCCGGCAGCTCCTACGTAGCCAAGTCCGATACCCGCGCCGAGAGCGGCCAAACCAAACGCCATTCCTGCACCTATCAACTTGAATGAGCTTGCATCACCCGCAGATGCCTCTTCCTGAGCATATGCTGTAGACCCGATGGAATTTACGGTTATGAAAGTTATAGTGGTCAATGCCACGATAACCGGGATAAAAATATGTCCTCCCTTTCCTTTCTTCATAGGGGTTCGAGATGGGACGCCCTATTTAATTATATCTCGGCAATTGGACAATTCTATATATTAAATGGATTTCCAGAGGATTGTTACTAAGCAAGAAACCAGGATAAATGAACTAGATTTTGGAGAGCGCCTTGCGTTTACATTCACCAAGCATCTCTTTAGTATGCTCCATCATAGTTTCATTTTCTTTCTTGAGAACACCCTTTGATTCCTCAAAAAAAGTTGTGATAATATTCTCGCTCATGTCCCCATCAGTCCCAGAACTATCCCGACGCTATTAAAGCTTTTTCCTTTCAAGTACTGCTTTAACTTTTTTGAGTCTTACGAAGTCTTCTCTTTCTCGTTCTTCTAGGGTAGCCCGGATAAAAGCTATCGCATTCTCATACTGTGGAATTATCACGTACTCCAACGCGTTAATCAATTTCTGAGTTCTCTCCAGTTCCTTTGCCAAACTAAATATTGCATTCTCGTATTCGGCCGCTTTGCAAATTTGTGGGAGTATATTCTTTATTAGTTTCGCACCCTTATCTACCGAGGCGTTGGTTTCCACGAAACCGTATGATAATTCTTGCCCCCCCTGTTTATTTCTGACGTGGAGTGTAGGGATCCTTACGTCCACAACTCTACGTACATTTACGTCAACCTCCATGATACTGGGAGTAGAATCAGATATTGATTCTAGCGTTGTTGTTCCAAGCGACATGTAGGAATCATATACGGAGGAATAGATCTCCGCTAATGGTGACCAGATATCACCTCTGGCCTTGTTAGCCTCCTCGATCATTTCGTCTATCTTTTTTAGCAGAACCTCTCGTTTATCATCAAGAATCTTGTGAACCATCTTTCCTACCTGCATGGAACGACGGATCTTGATCAGTTCAATCTTTGTAGCAGTAACCCTTCCCCCAAATGACATAACTAAAAGATCATTTGGTCTCCTTGTAGTATTGTCTCACATGCTTTTCTTTTATCTTCGTGAGCTCTCCCTCTGGTAAAGTTGAGAGTACGTCCCATGTTCTTGAAAGAGTCTCCTCTAATCCCCTATTCTCGTCTTTTTCTTGTTTCAGAAAATGGCTTTCGAACATATCGCCTGCATCCAAATACTTGAGGTCTACTCCAGTCAGTCCTGATCTTCCTACGATTTCGGCAAGAGCCCTTACTTCTTGAGCTCGAGAATAAGCGTCGTATAGCTGATTCCCAACTTCCATGTGATCCGATCTCGTTTTTCCCTCCCCAACACCGTCTTTCATAAGTCTTGATAAGGACATGAGGACGTTCACAGGTGGATATACACCTTTTCGGAAAAGATCTCTTCCTAACACAATCTGACCTTCAGTAATGTAACCGGTAAGATCCGGGATAGGATGAGTTATATCGTCAGCAGGCATGGATAGTATCGGGACCTGAGTTACACTGCCATTTTTACCTCTAATACGCCCGGCACGCTCGTAGTTGTTTGCAAGATCCGTGTACAGATAGCCTGGATATCCTTTTCTTCCTGGGACTTCTTCTCTTGCAGCGCTAATCTCACGCAATGCCTCAGCATAATTGGTCATGTCTGTTAATATCGCTAGCACATGCATCCCCAAATCAAAGGCCAGATATTCAGCTACAGTAAGTGCTACCCTAGGAGTTATGATTCGCTCAATGGCAGGATCATCTGCAAGGTTAAGGAATAATACGCTTCGTCTCAGGGCGCCGGACTCTTCAAGGCTTCGTTTAAAGTATTGCGCCTCCGAATATTGAACTCCAATGGCTGCGAAGACTACGGCAAAATCTTCTTTTGTTCCTACAACAGTTGCCTGCCTAGCTATTTGGGCTGCCAGAATGTTATGTGGCATTCCGGAACCAGAGAATATTGGAAGTTTCTGGCCTCGGACGAGAGTGAGCATGCCATCAATTACAGAGACCCCCGTTTGTATGAATGAAGTAGGATATTCCCTTCGTTCAGGGTTCATTGGCTCCCCGTTTACATCAAGGAATTTCTCCGCTATAGGGTCAGGGAGACCATCATTAGGTCGGCCGAGTCCATCGAATACTCTTCCTAAGAGTTCCGGAGATACTGGCATAGCCATTGTTTTACCCAGGAATTTAGCTTTTGTTCCACTGATCGCCAGGCCCGTAGTACCTTCAAATACCTGCACTACCGCCTTTCCGTGGCCGACTTCGAGCACCCTGCCTAATCTTATGGCGGAATCTGAAGTCTCGATTTCAACTAGCTCATCGAAGGACGCTTTTGTGATGCCATCAATGATTATGAGAGGACCTTTAATTTCGGCTACTTTAGTATATTCTATGGCAGCTGATTCAGACAACCACTTTCACCTCTTCTTTACTTTCAAGTCTTCTAAACTGTTCAATCATACCGTTTTCGAGGGCGTCTAGTCGCTGTACTTCCTCGTCAGGAATCTCAAATTTTGCTTTTAGTAGTGAGCTAATAACTGGCATTGCCCTTATATCGGCCAGGGAAGTTCCCTCTCTTAAGGCTTTAAGTGCCTCCTTGTAGAATCTGACCATGACCTTAACTAATTTCACCTGCTTTTGTGGACTGCAATAGGTATCAACCTTGTCGAAGGAATTTTGCTGCAAAATTCCTATTTTTATCATTCGTGCAACTTCCAAGATAAGTTTTTCTTCGTCAGGAAGTGCTTCCGGTCCAAGAAGCCTCACGATTTCTTTTAGCGTATCCTCTCTCTGCAAAATCTGATATGACTCCCCTCTCAACTCAAACCATTCACTACTTACCTCTTCCTTCCACCATTTGGCAACATCCTCCAAGTACCCCGAATAAGACTGCATCCAGTTAATCGAAGGATAATGCCTCGAGTATGCAAGTCTAGTATCCAGAGCCCAAAATGTCTTGATGAATCTAATGGTATGCGTCGTCACGGGCTCTGTGAAATCGGCTCCTGAAGGAGATACAGCTCCTATCAGGGTCACGGATCCGCTTCTTTCTGGCAGACCCAAAGACCTAACCCGCCCAGCACGTTCATAAAATTCTGCCAATCTGGATGCAAGATAAGAAGGATAACCTTCTTCAGCAGGCATCTCTTCTAGTCTCCCTGACATTTCTCTTAAAGCCTCAGCCCACCTACTTGTGGAATCAGCGACCAGGACAGTGTCAAAACCCATGTCACGGTAATACTCTGCAATAGTCACACCTGTGTAAATAGAAGCTTCGCGGGCGGCCACGGGCATATTACTGGTGTTTGCCACAAGAACAGTTCTTTCCATTAATGGCCTACCTGAACGCGGGTCAAGAAGGTGAGGAAATTCCACTAATACCTCCGTCATTTCATTTCCTCGTTCGCCACATCCAATATACACAACAACTTTTGAATCAGCCCATTTTGCTATCTGATGCAGTGTTACAGTCTTACCCGTCCCAAATCCACCTGGGATGGCTCCCGTCCCTCCCTTTGCGATCGGGAAATATGTGTCAATAATACGCTGGCCAGTGACAAGAGGCACTGTAGGGTCATATCTTTCGGTGTAAGGTCTTGGATGTCGAACTGGCCATTTGTGGTACATCTTAAGTTCTGTATGATAGCCACCATCTTTTTGTGTCTCAGCCAGAACTTGTTCCAAGTCATATTCACCTTCACCAACAATGTTAGTTATCACACCTCCACGATGGTTTGGAGGTACAAGAATGCTATGAGTAAGCAACGGGGTTTCATCCACCGTGCCTAGAATGGAACCACCAGCTATACCGTCTCCTTTCTTCACCGTTGGAATAAACTTGTACTTCTTCTTTAGATCTATTGGTGTGGTCTCGATTCCCCTTCCGATGAAATCGCCTGATTTCTTCGCCATCTCGGTCAATGGCCTTTGTATCCCATCATAGATCTGGCCAATGATCCCTGGACCAAGAGTAACGGATAGCGGTTGACCTGTTCCAACTACAGGTTCTCCAGGTTTAAGACCTGAAGTTGTCTCATAAACCTGAATAAATGCTACGTCTCCGGTAAGCCTAATGACTTCACCAATAAGTTTGGATTCACCTACCTCAACGGTTTCGTACATCTTTGTAGCTGACATACCATCGGCCCTGACCGCTGGACCGCTAACCCAGACTATTTTACCTTTTGCGACCAACTTTCTGTTTCACTCCCTCTCAAGATTTGGACAATGTTTTTCCTTATTAAAGGTTTGAGCCGTTCTATTCTAGAATCAATAGAATCATCATAGGTCAGTGTTCCATCTGATGACGTAGCGCGTATCCCTCCTAAGATGTCAATATTCTTATCTGCCACAACCATCGTTGTTCCCCTTTCTTTGTTAATACTATTCACAAGCTTCCGTACCAACCCAGAATCAGTTTTGTTACATTCGATAACAAGGTCGTTCTTGCCGATTTCATTGAGACTACTCGATAAGGCTTGCTTCATCAACTTTTCATAATCCGGTTCCTTGTGTAAGGATAACAATCTCTTCCTTGCCATCTCGAAAACGGTCTTGACTGAATCCTCTACTAAGATGAGCTGATTGTTCCTTGCAGAGAGCCTACTTGAACCAACGATCTGTCTCTTGAGATTTTCAGCCTGCTTCTTTGCATTTTCAACTATTGCCATGTATTCAGAATTGAGCTTACTTTTGGAGGAATCTAGATTCCTCACTGATTCCTGATAGGCGGATTCTAACTTTGAAATTAATTCACTCTCCTTTTGTGATAAAACTTTGTCAATAGTCCTCTCTAGCGGCGAGGATGAACTCATTATGGTCTGAAGTTCTTCGACATACGTGATTTTAACCTTTTGCTAATTTTGGGCAGTCGGTGGTCTATATGTTGCTAAGATGAACCTAGCAAACTGAGATTTGACCAATTAAGGGGATCAAGACATACTGTACAAATCCTGAGTAACGGATTCGGCTAGAGAAACCAGCGCTGATTTATGACTCCCTTCCCAGTAAATTTTCTTGCATCTGCAACATTGATAAAAATGAGAATACACGAGATACGATTTTGGAGGGATCAAATTCTTTATTTCGTCTATCTCTCCTTTCATCTTCTCCTCGAGTTTAAGATTGCATGTGGGACATCTTGCATATGCCGTATCAAATAGTATCTCTGTGATGCTGCATTCTCCAAAGATTTTTACCATATTCTCCTTATCTGAATGACCTTCCAAAAGTACACAACCAATTCTTTTATTTAGAGATCTCTTGAACAATTCTTTATCAGATGTTAAAAGAATTCGTCGTTGGTCATTACATTCCATGAGTAAATGATTATCGGAAATTGAACTGCTATAAGCCGTATCAATTCCGAATATCCTAAGCTTCCGGGCCAGACTTCCATGCATCGAGTCTGCAAAAAAGGCTAGATCTCTATGCGGTTGCCGACTCGCCTCTACACTCCTCACAGGTAAATGTTCCTTGAACGTATTGCAGCAAATCAGACCATTCGCCACATTCATCACAATAGCCTGATACATTACCAATGGGCCGACCAATTTCTCCTCTAATCAGCGATGCCTTCTCGGACACAACGTCCACCAACTCGGGAGTTACGGCGATAACGTCTGATGCCGAGATAATGCCCACAAGCCTTTCTTTATAGACCACACCCAATCTCTTGATGTTCTTATGCCGCAGCTTCCGTGCTGCTTCGGTGACACTTTCTTCACCTTCAATAGTATAGAGCTGTTTCATAATATCAGAGCCTTTCATCATGCTAGGCTTGACATCCTCTGCGACCGTATTCGTAACTATGTCCCAATCCGTAACTATCCCCACTGGATTTTCGTTTTTCATGATCACTATGCTGCCTATTTTTTCATCTTTCATCTTCTTGGCGATTTCATTAACGGAGTCGTCTGGATGACAAGAAACAACGGTGCTATTCATAATATCCCTCACAAGAACCCTAGTAGTCATATTTGCATCCCGGTGCTTGCTTATGGAATCCCTTTCGGCCACAATAAATGAAGACTATGATTTACTTAATTACTTTGCTAGAACTGAGATGTGTCAGTTTGCATTTTTGCAGGTTTGACGTAATTCTGGCAACTGTTCAACGCGTTCAATTAGGATTGCAATTCTCCCAAAGATCGGGCCAGAAGATCGCCTTTTTTTGTAAACAATATCTTTGATTGTCCGTGAGGAATAGTCTTTACAATCTCGTCAATTGAAATCGCCTTAAGATATTCTAGAAGGTCTTTGAACTCTTCAGAAATATCAGTACATACTCTTACCATCTCCTGCTTGAATTTCTTAGCCATATTAGTTGGATCGTTTCCCCCTGGCAAAAGCACACAATATGCGATTGATTTCTTTTTCACCGCTTCTTGGGGACCGCACATTAGGGCATATTTTTTTTCCAAGATTATGATTCCCAAAGCCAACCTAATTTCAACACCTTTGACATAGTTCCTCTTTCCTTGTATGACAAAGGAACCTTTCGGCAGAAACTGGCCGGTGGGAGCACCTTTCTTTACCTGATTTGGAAGGACCCAATAAGCATCAGCAACTGATAATCCATCCTTCCAAGCTCTACTAAACGATACTGTTGCCTGAGCAGCTTCCGACAGACTTGTTTTGGGTTGCTCGGCGCCATTGCTAGGCACATTCTTGACAACAAAGAATGGCGAACCATGCACTTCCGCATGAAATACCAAGTCTTGATCCGTTAAGTGCTTCCGTATAATCGCGGAATTTGATGATGCATCTCTTCCCCCGATGCACAAATGCCCGTCGCTACCAACAAACCATCTATATCTTTCGAACCATTCTTTTTCAACTTGGAGTTTTACTGCAGCTTTCTTTTGGAGTAGATCAGCCTTTCGCCTTAGATCCTTCATTTGTTCAACGAGTCTAGATTTGGCGTTTTTTATCGATTCACAACCCCTTTCCAATTCTTTTGCTCTATCAAACAACAAGGAGGAGATTCTTGGCAGGCGAGGATCAAATGGTATGGATTCATCGACAATCTCAAGAAATTTTCTACCTGCGATGGTAACGATCTTCGAGGAGTTTTTCTCTAGAATTGAAGATAGTGATTTGTCTTCGATGTCAGTCACAGCATCTGGAAGGGTCATGAGTTCCTGTGCCAATCTCCTTATTGCACTAGACTTCTCAATAACTTCGGACTCGGCCTGGTTCTGTTGGTTGTAGTCATGTTCTAGAACTGCAATCTTATTATCTAAATCAACCGTACGTGTGCTTGAACTCTCTTTTATTAATTGCTCGCTGAAAACAGCATCCACGGCCTCCATCAGTTTCTCGTGTGGAACGAATTCCATTCCTTCTGATATTGATTCTAATCGAAAGGGTATTACATTTGTTGGCTGACCTGCGCTGTCTAAAAGCACCAATGGTTTATGCGTTGACGGATCACATACGTCAGACACAAGCTTTCGGGTCAATTCGAAGATTCTTTTCATATCTCCATCGGTTGTATCACTCAGCTTCCTGTGCCTCATTTTAGCTCTGGTAATTATTTCTTCGATGTATTTTTTCGATAGTGAGATATTCCTGCCAAGCCATTTTTCAACCGCCACGTTGGGATCTTGTTCCATTTCGCGCAAACCCAACAAATCACCGATTGACAGATCAAATATGTTGATGCCTCTCGGAGGGGGTGGCTTGTAAGTCATACCGCTTTTTAGTGTTCTATGTCTAACCTCGACTGGGTTCAGAATTGAAATTATCAGGTTGTTTTCGTCGCATACAATTACGTTTCCCTTACGAAAGAATTCGGCGACAAGGACTCTCAAACGGCCATCAAGATGCCTAAACTTGAGATAGGCTACACGCTCGTCTCCTATCTGTTCAATGCTCTCGAATTTTGCTCTCTCTATCTCTGATTTCAGACTAGCAATAATTGGACTATCTTCAAAGGTACGGAAATTCAATCTTGTAATCCATATTCCTGTCGTAGAAAGGACTAAAATTACATCAGAGAGATTAGGATGGCGCATCTTAAGAGAAAATGAATCTCTCGAAATACTGGATACGGCGCCCACATAGTATCCTTGATTTAACTTTTGATTGATATTTTCAATTAGGCAGTGCAATTCAAGACCCGATAGTTCCATGATCTTCATCGTGACTCTACCAACAACCAATTATAACACTTTTCCACCCTAACCGCAAGGAATTAAACCAGGATGCTTCAAGACTGTAATAATCGTATTGTACCTCGTCGATAGATTGGATATGTTCGATAGAATTTATTACATGCGGGCAGTACTTGGTGTCATTGGAGGAATTATTGCCGGCCTTGTCATAATACCAGGTACCGATCAAGGGACGATAATAGGCATTGTTATACTCATCGGTCTGTTCTTGTATTTGATATCGTACGGCATCTCCAAGAAGATTGGCCGTACGGTTCAGAAGCCACAAAGGAGGAAATTAGCTACGAATGGCATTTTCCCCTTTATTTTCCTCTTTTTAATGTTTATGATCTTTATTTACACAGGATTGCATCAAGGTCTCGCACATTAAAATAGGGGAGATCGCCAAAATTTTGGCAAATTGCTTTGGAGATATGATACCCCAGGAATCCCTGACGAGCTATTTGAACGATCCGAACAGGTGCCCATAACGAAGGAAGAAGTTAGGGCCATAACAATTAGCAAGTTGAGGCTGAATGAAGGCTTTGCAGCAATTGATGTTGGCTGTGGTAGCGGGAGCTTGACGGTTGAAATCTGTAATCAGATCAAGGGAGGAGCAGTTTATGCAATTGATTTTGATGAAAAGGCGGTGGAATTGACAAGGATGAATTTAAGTCGATTTGGATTTAAAGCCGAGGTTATCCTATCTGATGCAGAAAATGCGCTTCCCAGGCTCCCACAGGTAAATTCAATAGTTATTGGGGGGACGTGGGGCAATTCAAGAAAGATAATCGAAATGGGAATATCGAAATTGCAAACGAATGGTCGACTGGTTGTAAATACCATACTAATAGAATCAGCTTATGAAGCACTGTCTACAATTTATAGTGCTAACCTTGAAGAGGTAGATGTGACACAAGTCTTAATTTCAAAATCGAGGAAAGTAACGACCGGGACTATGATGTTGGCAAGAAATCCGGTTCTAATAATCTCGGCAACCAAGCCTACTTTCTGAATTAGTGATATTTAGCGGGAAATGATTTTCTACAAAATAACCCTTACTCTTTTATCGTAGGTACCAGTCTTTCTTTTTGAGCTGGATTGAAATGCAAAAGTTGTAAGTGTGTCTAAGACCTTGCATTGATGAACTACGTTTCCAAAGCGTAACTTAAATTACTGCTAAGTCCATTTTCGAAAAATGAGGCTTTCTTGTATTGGATGTGGGCCGGGAGATCCAGAACTACTTACAATTAAAGCGATAGATAGATTGAAAGCGGCAGACATTATCTTCGGTCCGACTTCAAGGGAGGGAAAACAGAGCATAGCCATTGGCGTAGTTGAGAGGTATATCGATAAGGAACACCAAACTGTCAAAGCCTTGGTTTTTCCAATGAAGAAGGACAAAGAATCATTGGTAGAATATTGGAAAAAGAACGCCTCCGAGATTGCCGAATCCGTTTATTCGGGAAGGAATGTCGTGTATCTCACTGTTGGAGATCCATCTCTGTACAGTACATGGTCTTATGTGTTTAAGGAGTTGAGAGAAAATTTCCCCGATATTGAGATAGAAATTATTCCCGGTATTACATCGATGTTCTCTTTTGCAGCCGAAGCAAAACTGAGTCTTGCTGAAGGAGATCAGACAGTGGGCATTATTCCGGCCTGTTATGACATCGAGAGGGTAAGAAATACGGCAAGTACATGTGATACTGTAATTTTTCTTAAAGACGGGAGATATTTCGGAAAGGTAATACAAATGTTGCCGCATGCTGGATTTAGTAGTGATTCATTGGTGACTATAGCTCAAGACGTCTCAGTCGATGAACAGACCATCAGAACATCTCCACTTCGAGAATTACAGGATGTAACAGAGACAGGAGAAAAATATTTTTCAATAATGGTGGTGAAGAAAAAATGACCCACCGGAAAACAAGCCGCCCTGTTGTTTACTTTGCTGGCTCAGGTCCTGGGGACCCTGACCTAATTACGGTGAAGGCAAAAAAATTACTGGCAGAGGCCGACACAATTGTCTATTCAGGCTCTCTATTGAATCCAAAATTACTAGAATGCACTAAAAAGAATGCACATTTGTATGATGCCTCATTGATTGATAGAGAAAAAATTTATGAAATATTAAGAGACTCATCATGGGCAGGTCAACTTGTTATGAGGTTGCATGATGGAGATCCGAATATTTATGGTGCTACAAAGGAACAGGTTGATAAGCTGCAAGCTGATGGAATAACGTGTAAAATGATTCCAGGAGTTACGTCACTTCTTGGAGCAGCTGCTTCACTTAATATGGAATTAACGCTACCTGGGAATACTCAGACGATTATCATTACGAGAGCAGAGCTTAGAACTCCTGTTCCTGAAAAAGAGAAGATTTCCCAACTTGCATCACATGGCTCAACTATGGCCTTTTATCTAAGTGTTCACTTGATTAAAGAAATAGTTCGACAGTTGTTGCAAGGTGGAGCATACACTGATGATACCCCGGCTGCCGTCGTATACAAAGCTACTTGGGAGGATGAGGTCATTATTACTGGGAATTTGGCAGATATTGCTGACAAAACTAAGAACGCACACATAACCAAAACTGCGTTACTAATTGTTGGTAACGTGGTCAAACCTAGAGGTTACCAATTTTCGAAGGTGTATGACCCAGACTTCAGTCATGGCTACAGAAGAGCATCAATTCAACCTAAGCTTGACCGTTAAATGAATCAGGACAGTGGACTGGCTGGCTGCTGCGACCATAGCTCAACCCTCATTCAAAGCTCTATTCTAGAGATCTCTTTTTGTCCAACCGTAGACCAGGCACCCATCGCCATTGAAGTAGCGGGTTGTTTTTGATCAGGGGATTCTGTTAAATTAGTGATTTCACTTAAGATAATCTCTTTGGGATCCCATGGAGGCCACAACATAGCTACATATTCTCCTGTCTTACCGGCTTCCTCCAAGCTGGCCAGTCTCATCTTCTGGGAATCAAAACCCTTCTTTCCCAGTAGTTCTTTAACTTTGTCGAACATGGTCATCCTTCCATGCACGATGATATGAACAGTAGAATTCTCTGGACTTGTTGCTGACATGATTCTAGTTGTATCATATAGAGCAATGTATAAACGTGTTTGCCAAGAAATTCAATAGGGAGTTGACGGCATTTGCCAATTCTTATATGGGTCTGCTTTTCCCAGAAGATCTTCCCGAAAGAATAAAAACATTCTTGGTTGGTAAAAGAGACTTTCCTTATATCTCCGCAGACGAGATCATCGGGTTGTTCTACATTTTTGGCAAGCAAAAAGAGATCTCTTCTGGGATAGAAACAGCACAAATATTGCAATTGTGTAGCAAAACCGTCCGTGATTTCGACAAGGCAATTGCTCAGTATAGAACGAATGAACTCTCTGTAGATTCAAATATTACTAGAAGCAATTACTTGAAACGGCAGCTACAAATTACCGTAGAGATGAAAGGAAGATCTAAATCAGAAAAACTCTATAAAGACCCGATTATTGTCACTGACTCGATCATACAGCATATTTCATTTTATAATGAGAAATACTTTTTTCAAGTTTACGGGCCACTAAAAAAGCAAGAAGTTGTAAGGGATCTACACAAGTCATTGCTAGGCCGTGTTGTAATGGTGGGATTTAACCGAGAAGGAGAAAAAAGCATTCCCTTTATTCATCCTCTTATTCCACTGTTCACACATTTACGCCAGTAAGCGAATTGTTAAACGGGACAAGTAGGTGAATCAATCATGAAAATGCGAGGAGCTTCAGGCTCGAAAACCTCAAGACCACGAGAGCTCAGTCAGGAGTAACTAGTCTAGAAACTATTAAATCATGAGATACTTTCTGCTCTACACCTGAAATAATTGCTGATAGATTCCTTATTTCTATCATGATGAGCTTTAAAGCAGCGAGCATGATTGCAACACTGAAAACCGATCTAAAAGCACTAAAAACACGCTTCAAACCTATACCTTCAAATCCCGCCTCTAATTGCATAATAATATCAATATCATCGGATACATTCTGAGGGATGATTTCTCGATAGACTGTATCCCCTAGTTCTGAAGCTGCCTCCGATATCTTTTCGGCGTTCATGAGCTTTTGTAAGGTCTCTCTCGTGACCTTTGGGGTCGTAGTCACAATTAGCTCATTTATGTCTGTAGGGTTTAAGTTCCAATACTTACCTCTAAGTACCGCTAAAACGTTGTACGAGTCTATATCAACTGAGACCACCCTCTTAATGTCTGGATCTTGCGCCTCAGATTTCATCGCTTTATCAAGCGTCTTGTAAAAGACATGGTCTAGGTATATATCAAATAGTCTCAAGTCTTTTTTCTCCTTGTAAGCAGCAGCTGCTTTGGATGCCTGTTCAAAGAATTCACTCCCAGACAGGACTGAGACTGCCTCGTCGAAGTCTTGAGCTACTAGTGCTTTTACTACCAGATCTCTCCTGCCTACTAACTCTTCCGCTCGGAGATTAATTTTTGGTAAGAGCTCCTCGTAAGACTTGCCTAAAGCCTTTCCCTTTAAAATCAATTTAAGATTCCAAGTAATGTACTTTGTAAAGTAGGCGTATAATATGCCTGAGCCCCCCGATATGTTTACCAATTTAGCATGGACATTGACCAGGTACTCGCGAAGTGCGCTCTCAGCCTTCTCCGCTGTATAAGGCTTTGGGAGTTTTGCTAGAGCATCAAGATATACCGTGTTCTTCATTCGTGTAACGAGTTCATCTATATCCCTTGACTCAGCAAGTGTATGGAGCTCATTCTTTGATAGCATGCGTCCTCTCAATCCATGGGATAACACTGTACCAAAAATCTTACTTGGCATACTTACAGTAGTACTCATTTCAACTCAGAATCTCCGTAAATATTGGTATCGCGACTTGCATTTTAACATTTAGCTGACTCCATCGGTACGAAAAATGAGACTGACGATCAGAAGTCTCCTTAACCTAAACATGAAAGGTGTAGCGTGACCTTTCAGATACTTATACCTAGAATAGTCTTTCTAACTGTGAGCAAATTCTGACTGAGAATGCTAGAATCACAAAATGGACTCCAAATCCTATAAGTGAGGCAATCAGAATATCCTCGATTCCGTGGTTTATCCCGACAAAAAGTGCCAGTGGCGGTAGAACTAGAACCAGGGCCATAGCTGTGCTTAACCAAAACGATTTTATTAAATCGTCGGGGGAGATGTCTTTGGTACCCTTAAACGAAAAAACAATCCTCGATGGCGGGGAATGCATATAATTCTTATCATAATTTCCTACTTAGCTAGAAGATATAAACATTGATCATAGAACTTTTTCAGCTTTTCCATTCAGTTTGTCAAAAAAAACAAAACACGAGGTTGATGCGTGAGGATAATTTAACACCAAAGCCCTTTTTCAGCCAGAAAGATGGACATTGAAAACAATCTTTGCATATCTGCAATAAATAGATAAGAGTAACGTAACCGGTTCATTCGGTAGAGTTCCGATTAGTCAACCTCAATATTAGCTCTGATTTTTTAATAGGTTTCACCATCTTCTAGCCAATAATGATATTCATGGATTTGATATTTTTTGAAATTAAAAAGAATTGCCCCCCCCCCCCGCAAGCTTCCTCCAAGAACCCTATAGAGTTTGCAAAATTGCAACTGTGCAGCCTGAAAAAGAAGTAGTTCAGCACTTGCCAAATTAGATTCTTACCGCACGTCCATGAAATTCAAGGATATGAACAAATACATGTTCATCTTCTTGTAAGAGCTGGAAGGAATTTGTAGCTCATGAAAGGGGGGGATGATGAATCAGGCCCATTAAGCAAGACAAGACTGTTTGGAGTGAGCAGCCTAATCGCATTAATTATCGCTATCCCAGCACTACTTGTAACTTTTTTGATGCACTATTATATTAAAGCAGACCTACTTATCACAGTGTCACTTGGTCTATTGACTCTTTTTATTGGGATGGGAGTAGGTTATCGGGTCTCAAAGAAGTTCGTTATGACTGATTAGATTATTTGAAACAATTTCTTTTTCGAGAGTTTCAAAAGTGGTAAGAACATTTTAGAGTATGAGGACGATTGCAGATTGTTTGGAACGAAGAAGTGCTTAAATTCTTGATTCAAAAATGGCGAATTCATAAACTACGCTGTTATTATTCCAATCCGTTCAGACATAAACGCTTAAAAGGCCAGGATTTATTATTATTCACAAGATGACATTACCAAAAGGATTTGGTCAGCAACCCAAAAGTGGGGCAAAGAGGACTTATGAGGAATGGTGGGCTACCGTCCCGAATGATTTGAAGACAAAGACTAGAAAAGGGGATGAAAATAACAAACCATTGCTAAATCAGGTTAATTACGTACTACTACACCTTCATCTAGCAGGAAAACATGACGCAAAGCCAAGTCACGAAGAACTAAAGGACTGGCTACACAGTGGACAGGTAGATGTTCTAAGAATGAACAAATAATGAAGGAAAACTTTCATAACTGAGCCGAACTTCCATTTTTCATTTCCGAACATCTTTTTTTCCTTTCGTTTATCTATCCTTAACCAGGTATCGTTCTTGATATTTTCGATTGCAGTTAATTTGCGCTTGTGCTTTAAACCATAATCCAAATTACGAAGATTGAAATCCTTTTTCTAAGGCTTTTTGATATTGCCTAAGGTAACCGAGGTTATGGATTTGGGAACCCATCAGATGATTGATCCACGAATGTCAAGACAAAAGTTCATTGATCCCAACTATTCGGGCGCAATACCTGCATTTTAGGATCACATTCTGTTTGTCGATAATGTCAATGGACGGCCTAATATAATCATCGCTATTGGTAACACATTTCAGATTCGGACACCGAAATATCCCAATGATTGAATCAGGGAGCTGTATTCTTCTCTTTTCCACAACTTTGTAATCATTAATAATGTTAATTGTGGCTGTGGGGGCGATAAGAGCGAGTTTGTCAGTTTCATCCTTTTCTAGAAATCTATCTTCAACTTTAATAATGTCTTTCTTAGCATGTTTACTGCTTGGGACATTTAATGCGACTGTAATTACATTGCCTTCTGCACCTGTGATATTTAGTATACGTAGTACAGTTAGCGCTTTTCCGGATTCGATATGATCGATGACCGTCCCCTCTTTGATTCTTCTAACAAGAAGTTGACTGGAATCAGACAATATGATTTCAAATGTCTAATGTGAATAAAAAGTATATGTGGTTGTATTTTGTAATGAACATATAGTGAGCTATTCTCAGATCCTCATGTCACATTAATGCTATATTATTTGGAGTTATTTCAAAATAATCGTCCCCTTATTGCATTAATCAATAGCCACATTATGCAAAAATGTAGTTATACAATGACATGATTATTGAGAAGGGAGCGTGGCTCAAGATTTTTCAACCGGTATTGTTGGTGGTACAAATTAAAAGTCTAGCAGAATAAGGACTAAGAATTTCTTGGGAAAATGCCAAGCAGACTAACGATTAATTAGCTTGAGCAAAAATCGCGTGCGGATATTCTGACAAAATCAAGATTCTTGAGCTAATTTACTTCTGTAGATTTCGCAATCTTGTGGCTCAGTTCGCCAGCTTCAAATGGTTGATCTCGTCGGAACAAGGTGTTACTTGGTAGTCTATTACCTAGCCGATACACCCATTCTTTCCCCTTCTTTATCCTTGTAAGTTTTCCTTTCTCTGCATATCTCGAGAGATATGTGGAGATAATGCTAAGTTGTATTGGCTCAACATACTCTGCTTCGAACATTTCTTGAATATCTGAGGAAGTGAAGGCGTTAGAACTAAACTTGTTCGCAATGACACTCCAAATCTTGTCTCCTACCGAAATTGGTCGATTATCATCCATCCTACCATTTGAAGCGGAATAATTGTCGACTTCACGACTGTTTCCATCGTAAGTCCTTGTCTTCCCATCCATCATATTCATGAATTCATACAGCTTTAGGATCTTCGCTTTAGATATACTACCTTCTAATGAAAGGTTATATTTGCCCCCTTCCTCGTCTTCCATTTCTATCTTTATCTTCTTCTTTCCTAGGTTCAATTTCGGGAATTGACTACAAATTCATGATTAGATTCAAATACTTAAGGCAGGAAGTCGCGGTTTTAGTGACTAAAAGATTAGCTTTAGTTAGCTAACAATTCACGGTGAACTACAATGATAATAACATTGACAAATCTCATAGCTTCAAGCAACAAAAGTAGCGTATATAAGATAACATTACGATATTTTCAGAAGAATCGTTATGGTTCACAACAAGAACTTGTCCACAGCGACTATTATTATTTCGACCTTTGCAAATGAGAAATCGTTGCGCGATATAGCGCGTGAAGTGATAGTGAATGCAAAATTATGCGCCTGCGTTAATTACACAAAGGTGCGATCTTTGTATTGGTGGAAGAATAAGCTGAATGACGAGGAAGAGTTCATTGCCTTATTCAAGACAACGAAAGAAAAAGCCAGAGAAC
>DASSCH010000054.1:0-6126 GCA_035697905.1 Nitrososphaeraceae archaeon | reverse complement strand
AAAGCATACCTACTATGCATCATTTCAGAGAAACTAGTATTCATTGCATGAATATTTATGATTTACCATTCTTCTTTTCAAGATGTTTGTTATTGGTTTACAAAGGAAACGGTAGCATTTATTCTCTCTCGATGCAATATTGTAAGGAGTATAATAAAAGTGAAAGGCAGATACTTAGTATTCTTAAAGTTTCATTATTATGATTCTTTTTTCAATCCGACTGCAATTACATCTGAAAGTTCAATGTCTTGAGATTCAGCATTTTCAGGCAGCAGAACTGGAACAAGAACTTTTGTTTGCTTATCCAATAAAACAAAAATACGTCAACCAGAATTGTTCAATGTTCACAGGGATATCCCAGACGTGCCAGTATAACTTTTTTTGACATTTTTTAATTAGTCAGAAGTTGTCGCGGATGATAATTTTAGGTCCTTTGCAAATCTCATTACGTACGGTGTTATGAATGTGGTTATTATGGTTACTATTCCTATTATTGGAAATATGCTAGTCGAGATTGCTCCGCTTTGCTGACCAGTCTTAGCAACAACCAATGACATTTCAGCTCGTGCAGACGATATACCCAGCCCAGTTCGTAGAGCGACATTCTTGTCATATCCTGTCTTAAGTAACACGACGCTTATTATCAATAATTTTGAGGCAAAAGTTGTTACGATTAGAATCAAGGCAGGTAGAATTAGGAATGGGATCTGTGATATGTCCATAAGTGCCCCTATTGAAATAAAGAACAGGGCTGCGAATACATCCCTTAATGGAACTGTTACCACTCTTGCTATCGCTGCACTCTTGGATTCGGCAACCAATACTCCTGCTAGAAATGCTCCTGTTGCTACCGACAATTCGAGAGATGACGCCAAGAACGATAATCCGAAAGCTAAGCCAAGTATGGAGATAAGGAGTAAGGCATAATCATTGGTCTTACCAACTTTGTCAATTATGTTTGGAATAAACCTCGAACCCACGGTAAGTGTAATTCCGATAAATGCAGTTACAATCGCAACGGAGATTGCTATCTGAATTATGGACGCAGTTTGATTACTAACATCTATTCCCTCAATAGCTATGGACTGAAATATCCCAAGGGCTGTAATGGCGATAATATCTTCAACAATCAAGACTCCCAGCATAAGCGTGGCCGATTTGTCCCTAATCATATTAAGCTCCTCCAGGATTCGCACAATAACTATCGTACTTGAAATAGACATACCTAATGCTAGAAATAGTGAATCTCTAAAAGAGAACTGTAAAGCCTGTGCCACATAATATGAAATAATCATAGTACCAATCGTCTCACTTAGTGCTACTATAATGGATATTCTACCAACTGATCTTAATTTAGCAATAGGAAAGTCAGTACCAATTACGAAAAGAAACATAATAATCCCTAACTCGGAAAAGGCGTTTAGAGTATCAACGCTCTGGATTAGGCTAAATGGCGGGGTGTGTGGACCTATTATCATGCCGGCTATAATGTACCCTATAATCATAGGTTGTTTTAGTTTATGAGTAACTGCAAGTATCAAGGCGGCGACAATCATGACTACGGCAAAATCTTGAACTAGAAACACCGAAGACAGTGAATCACCAGGAACGTCTGATTGCATTATGATGTCCTGGAAAATCAATTCGATAGTTATTTTTGTTATCAGTACATTATTAACAATTTGGTATCAAATAGTAGATATTAGTTATAATCAATCAATAACGCTTCTTTAGTGAGAGACAGACCTTAAATCGTCCTCTCCTTTAGCGAATATATGCACTTTAAACTTAAGTGACAACTGATAACAGTACATTCAAAAAACTTTGACAGGCTGCAGTAGAGGACGAAAATCGCCATTTTCTTATCCGTAGTATTTTTAAGCGAAATCGGTCTGGTACAACTGAAAATGAATGCTGATGAAGCCAAGGCGTTGTTGAAGGAGAGAGGAATAATCATTATGAATATGCCTCATGGCTATGTGGTAACAGTATCCAAAAGGGAAGGCAGTCCCTCACGCCATATCGATATAGATGAAATGGATGCGATCCTAGCATTAGGCAAGATTAGACTGCTTGCAGTTGAGGACACGGTTGGAAACATCCTTATCGAAGTATTAGATAGATCAATGCCAGAACATCAAGAACATTAATCTCCTAGCATAAGATGAAGGCATTTAAAGGCGAATCGCATTGATTGGATAAGAAATAGTGAGGTCTAATTGAGTTTGAGACTCATGAAGAGAAGTTTTTGAAAAGCAGAGGTGTACCAAGTTATGCCTGCACCAGATGGCATTGTCTCCAGAATAAATGAAAGAGGAGGGAAGGCTATGATAGAGGGCGATGAAATGCTGCGATCCTAGCACTAGGCAGGATTAAACTGCTTGAATATGAAAAGGATAAGGTAAAGGATTTCCGTATTCAAGTAGTAAAGAGATAGGCTAGTTTATTTCAGGACTGAAGAGATAACCTAAATGCGTTCAAAAGATCATCATGTGAAGTTGCTTCTTTGTCTAATGCTATCTCCTTTCTCACTGCAGATCTATGTGCTATGATTAGTTTGTTGAACCCCGGATGAATCGCCAAGTATCATTTTGATTTTCCACAAGTCCTTTGCGGTGTGCTAACATTGTTTTATGTTCCTTCGCAAAGGGTACGGGAATGACAGACATGTTATACTGCAAAAACTGCAAATCATACATATCACCTCTGCAGTTTCTGTCAAAAATATTAGCTCCAAATTTAGGTCATCTGTTCTAATCTACAATCAAGCATGATTAAATGCAATGGTTTATTTTCGCCCCAAACTATCGCAGTATTAACGAACACTGAATTAGAAGCCATAAAAAAGAAACTGAACCTTGTAGAATTGCCTCGAGAAGGCGGATTTTATAGGGAAGCTTACAGATCCAAATTTTTCACTACTCACACATATTTTCGAAGAGACAAGAGTAGAGTATCACAAGATAATATTCGCTCTGCGGTAACTTTGATCTACTACTTGTTAGAGGGAAGAGGTCACTTTTCTGCCTTTCATAGGCTTAAATCAGACGAGATTTGGCACTTTTATAGGGGAAGCCCCGTAACGATCTATGTCATTGACAACAAAGGTCGTTTGACGAAAATTAGACTTGGAAATGATATAGGGCAAGGAGAGCAATGTCACGTCATCATAAGTGCCGGTTTGTGGTTTGGAGCTAGGGTTGACGATAGCACATCCTTCGCGCTCATCGGATGTACTGTTACCCCAGGCTTTGACTACAAAGATTTCGAGCTAGGGACAAGAAGTAAATTGATTCGAATGTTCCCAAAGCATGAAGCAACAATATTGAGTTTGACTAACGAATAATTCTTCAAAAACTGGGAAAGTGGAGTGGCGTATAGGCACACTACGATGCACAATGCACTCTTTTCATCCGACCACAACAATTTAAAATCGAAAATGCAACTATAAGGAGTATGATGAGAAATATACATGGTTAGACTGATTCAGACCGATAGAGTAAAAGAACTCCTTATATTAGAAGTGCGCAAGAGCGAAGTTGAGGACATTCTGAGTTCTATCGATGCGATGACTGAACGGCAACAAAGATTTCTCCTAGAGAATCTTCCTGCGACTGAGGAGGACAGAAGAAGGGTCGACAAATTTAAGCATCTAAGAGAAGATTTTCGGAAATTACTGCAAAGCCCATAACTTGGGACGATGATGACGTAATTAGTTCAACAGCAGCAATTCAGTTGGTAGTAGAAGTATTTTGAGGATGTAAAAGGGATAATCGATTATGAAATCGAAACTAGTTCCTAAAGTATCTTGGATTTGTTCATTTTAGCACCAATGATCTTATCATGTGTTGTTGTAGCAAATACAGGTATAACCAAGTCCGAGCGCTTTTTTACCTGCCAAGTGCTACCTAAGTTGATTTATTCTAAAATCACGGTTATCCGTCGAGTTATTTTTGGAGAGCCGACTGTAATATTTTCTCCGTTTATGAGTTAGAGAAAGGTTAGCCACCGTAGATGTCTAACCTTTGATAGTTTTAAAGCACATTGTTCTTGAGCTTGAATTAATTGTCCTGTTCTAAGCCCCTACAACTAGCTAATATGTTGGGATGTCAATGGCATACATTTGCAGTGATTGCCGCTGGAGCATTGACGACTAGTTATTATTGTAGTGTACGTTTCATACGTAACTTTTCTTTACCCTTTCTATTGTTAGGTGACGTTCTTAGAGGGCACTTGCAGCATGGGCAGATATATCCGTCATGAAATAAATACACTTCACATCTACGGCAATATTTTATCCCAAGACTATAACTTCCAATACTTGAACCCATTCTTGTACATATGTTGCGACAAGGCAAAATGAAACATAATAAAGAACAATTTGAATATCCTAAAAGTATTGTAATACCTCACTGTGAGGGGGAGTGCCTCTCCCTATTACCATTGGTTATCCATAAAGATTAAGCTTGAACTAATGTCTGAGATAGATGTGGCCTGTTTAGATGATGTATTGAGGAAAATCCGCGTGTACTCCATTGTTTTATTTAAACCAACATTTAACTACAAATTAGCATCAGATTGACTTGATACTGTCGAATACAAGATCCTAGTACGATTGTAAGCCTCATCTCCCATCGTCGTGAGGAATACTTTTCAACTTAGTCTTGCGCTTTTGCCATATGACGAAGGCGAGGATAGCTAGGACTGTAATGACAATTGAAGTTACAAGAATATAACCGATGATATCAGAGACGCCCCATAAGCCTAAAAAAGTGGACTTCACTTCAATTGGGAAAGTAAAGGAAACTTGACGACCGGTAAAATAAATATCATAGATGTCCACAACCAGACTGTAAACGCCAGGTTTTTCGAATTCGTACTGATAAGTATAATGCCCGTTTGGAACAGCTATTGGTCGATTCAAACCCGATAATACACTTCCATCATCTTTGATTGTTATATCTACCGGAATTCCACTTATGTCATCGCCATTGATGGCACCTATCGCCATAAGAATCTTAACAGTTGCACCGGTTTGTGGCTGTGGCGGATCGGTTTTCACACTAACGTCATAATTTCCTATTTTTTGCTGTAAACCTCCCATGGGCATATCTGCTTTAGAATCAGAAGGTGAGAATAGGAGGAACAATAATCCAAATACAATTCCTGCGGTACTAATCCTTGCAAGCCTCTTACGGTCATAATGAATAAGGTAATCATGATAAGAAGAATTAAGCCAAGCCCAGGCACTTAAAGAAGTGCTAATGGTCAAAAAATCCTCGATTAAAGGTTTACAATTCCTCATAAGACTTTCAATAATTATACCTTAAACCGTATATTTTTCTTGTCCTCAAGCACGACTTTCTAAGCAAAAAGAAGGCGCCTCGAATAAAAATAAGGCTACAGAAACCTGTAACTCAGCAGCCACCGCATCTAAATTATATCCCGTTCGAAAGGCAGCTGATTGACGATGTAACGTCCTTCCCGATTATGATGATTCATCGAAGCAAGAGCAATTTTCTAATCATTGCAAAGGGGGCATGCCAAATTGATTGACATTCAAACGAGCTTGCCAGCCGAATGAAATTCAATTATAGAAAATATCTGACAGCATTGGAAGTTACGCAACTGAATACCAAAGATCTCGAAATGGTTCAGTTCAAGATCTTTAGTGCATCCATTAGAGCCGATCAAGAATATTCGTGTAATTTGGAACTATGGAAATCACACTTCATATCCCTCTACAGCTAATTAAACTAAACCAAATATACTAAGTCATTGCTCCTAAAGGATCATGATCATGATAATTTCTGAATGAATTATCGCTATGATCTTCGGTTGTGTCATCACTGTTCTTGTTGTAATCAATATGATGATGCCTCTGACAAATCGTGATGCACTCTGAACTAAAGATAAGAACACCAGTATTTCATGCGACAGTATTGGAATGGGTGAGAAAACTGAATTTGTCAGTGAGGTCTGCGGTACAAATCCGACAAATTATTCAAGTATTATCGATCGCCCACCGTCATCGTTGTCAAGAGCAAATGACAAAGATTCTCAGAGTACGGATAATGCAACTAGCACTTCCTTGACACCTCGGTCACCGAATAAGTCTAGGTGAAG
>DASSCH010000053.1:0-29187 GCA_035697905.1 Nitrososphaeraceae archaeon | reverse complement strand
AAGCTGCAATGCTCGCGGAAAATAAGACCAAGATCATGTATAAAGCGTATCTTTCTCACAATCAACTTTGCGTTC
This sequence comes from Nitrososphaeraceae archaeon, assembly GCA_035697905.1. Taxonomy (GTDB): domain Archaea; phylum Thermoproteota; class Nitrososphaeria; order Nitrososphaerales; family Nitrososphaeraceae; genus TH5896. The sequence goes on along the minus strand of DASSCH010000053.1, from coordinate 29,112 downwards.
ATCTAACAGAATTACAAGATAATGGATTGTTAGAATACAGGTTAGGAGAACAAGCTTACGTTACTACCAATAAAGGAAAGAGGTACTTGGAAATTTACAATACCATGAATGAACTGACAACAATTAAGGAAGAAGACACAGCCGTCTAGCTGTTTAAAATGTCACTCGGATTTTAAAGCGACCACCCACGAGTAAGTGATGTACCCTTCATTTGAGCCATTTGTCCTGTAGCGAGAATTTAGACTCGCGATTTGAAAAATAATAAAATAATGAAGGAAGTCATATTCCGTCATTAGAGGGCTTTAGTCTTGTGAAATACAGAAGCCCAGAGGTTTTTTGTGATTTGATCATATTACGATCCACCAACCATTAAATGGTTTTGTATTCTATGTTTGGGTCGTTAGTGAAAATTGATTAATCTACTTCTCTTATTTATTCTTCTTACAGTTGAAATGACCAGAAATATCATGCACTTAATTGCATCAGATACAATGCGTCCCCCTGATAGGATATAAAATATTTAATACTCTACACTGCCAAAACGCTTGTAATTAAGCGACCTTGGGGGGGTTTCTATAGATCAGAACCTTTATTGAATATCCAGTTGAGTGAGATGAGCGGCCCAATCTAGATATTTCAATTGGACCATATATCTAATTTTATTCTTCCATGCGTTCTGGACTGCAGATTATGTATTCAGCTACCAAGCATCTTTCCTGCCTTGTTTTCCGATCTGCGAATCCAATGAAGTTCGAATTTGTCAAATTTTTTTTCTAGAACCCAAATTTGGGCAGCAAGTCTTCTTAATTTTTCATTGTTTATTCCAAATTTGTGATTTATTTGATTTACTACTAGCTGACTGTCCGATAGTAGCACGATTTGACTGTCTTTACTAACAACATTATTAAGCGCAGAGATAATGGCTAAGTATTCCGCTTCATTATTGGAGATACCCTCATAATGTTCCATATGAGATTCTCCTGTTTCGTCTATAAAGTAACCATATCTGAAGTAAGGACTACCGCTGCCATCTACATAAATATGTAGAACCACTTGAATCGTTCATTTCAATCGGTCAAATAAGATATATAGTTATGTTTGACCCATCTCCAACAGGAAAAAAAGTGATATGAATTATCCTTTATAGAATAGACCTGGTTAAGATGTTTCAGGATCTATTACTAGCGTATTATCTGGCTAAATTCCAGAGTAGCTCTTTTGCTACCCTGTGGGCTAATTTAGAATGAAGACCTGGAACATTCGGATTAGTTTGGTTAAAATGACGATAACTTAATAGCCAATTTGTTCTATTCTGCATCATGAATTCCAAATCAATTGTTCAACTCAGACAAAAAATTCTGAACCCTAATGAATTCCTTGTTTTGCCTGGGGTATTTGACGCATTGAGTGCGCGAATCGCCGAGAATACAGGCTTCGACGCGATTTTTCAAACCGGTTACGGCTCGGCTGCTACTGTATTAGGAATGCCAGATTACGGCTTTTTGAATGCAGGAGAAACTATGGACAATGCACAAAAAATAATCCGAGCAGTAGATATCCCTGTCATAGTAGATATTGATACTGGTTATGGTAACCCACTTACAGTGTGGCGTATTATAAAAGACCTTGAATCGATGGGTGCATCTGGAGTCTTTTTAGAGGATCAGGTTTGGCCCAAGCGATGTGGTCATATGACAGGGAAGGAAATAATATCAGTCGACGAATATTTGCTCAAACTAACCGCCGCGATTGACGCACGTGATGACAAGGACTTCATTGTAGTTGCTAGAACTGATGCACGTGCCACTTCTGGCCTGGATGAGGCCATAGAACGTGGTAGAGAATATTTCAAATCTGGCGCAGATGTGATCTTCGTCGAAGCCCCCAGATCGGTGGACGAGCTAAAGGAAATAGGCAGCAAGATTGATGCCCCGTTAGTAGCTAACATGATCGAGGGAGGAATAACACCAAACCTGAAGGCATCGGAGCTTCATGACTTGGGTTTCAGGATCGGTGTTTTTCCGCTCTCTGGTTTATTTGCTTCAGCGTTTGCTATGAAACAAGTGTTCGAGGAGCTACATAGATCAGGTAGTACTTCAAATGAAAAGGAAAAAATGATAACTTTTGAAGAATTCAATCGTCTGGTAAACCTACAAAAGTACATAGATTTAGAACGCAAGTATACTACGCGTTAGAAATTCAAAGACATTGGCTTTCATAATGGAAATAGTACTCTGCACGCTGTCTGGTTTATGGATAACCTCGAGGTCCTAAAGTGAGAATCGCTCATATAAATAATACCGCCGGAATCGCATCGATTTTGAGCAGGCACCAGCGACTATTAGGAAATGAAGCCGACGTATTTGTTTTCAACAAATATCTGCACAAGCAATTCGGAGGAGAAAAGGTAAATTACTATCTTCCATTATCGAGATGGAGATTCTTCAAGAAACTTAAAGGATATGATATCTGGCATTATCACTACCCTTACGGGTCCCTAAAAAGGACGTTGGAGAAACGGAAAGAAAAGAGGATTTGCCTTAAGCATTACCATGGTGACGACTTGAGGGGAAAATATGACAATGATTTTTGCTTGGTCTCAACGCCCGATTTGTTGGAGTTTGCTCCCAATGGTGAGTGGTTTCCTACTCCGCTGGATCTAGAGCATCTAGTTTGTATTCCCCGTAATTTCGATGATTCAAGTCCGTCTAGAAGGCCAATTGTTGCCCACTATCCTCATTACCGATTGTATCAGAAGTACGGAGATTTATACTCAAATACACTCCAACAGTTACAAAAGGAAGGCAAATGCGAGATAGTAACCATATTTGACATTCCACACAATGAAGTATTGACAACTCTTTCTTCATGCGATCTTGTTATTGGGAAGATACTGCCCCAAATCGGATGGTTCGGAAAATTCGAGTTAGAAGCTATGGCACTAGGTAAACCAGTTGTTGCCTTCGTCAATTCAGAGCTATTTCAGCGATATGACCCGCCGATTTACAATACTACGAAGGATTCATTTAAGAAAGATTTAGAATCTATTTTAAGTGACATCGAAGAGCAGCGCAAGTTGTCTAAAGCAGGACGACTATATGTTGAAAAATATCATTCAGTAAGTAACCTTCTAAAGCAACTGGATAGAGCGTACTCGCAGAGCCAACAATAATAAATACCATCTGGCATAATTGACTTGAAACAGAGAATACCAATCAAATGAACCTTCTCCCATTGCTGACTCTGAGGTACGACCCCATGGACATTTATGTTCCTACTTTTAGATTAAGAGATGTAACTGTTACTGATATCGCTAAATCTTATCCAAAACAGAATTTGTTTTCTGTTAGTATTCTTGAAACCAAAATCAGATCTGCAATTAGAAGAGAACTAGACAAATTTAACCAAAATAAAGTCTGTGTCGCGTTGAGTGCTGGCGTGGACTCTAACTTAATCCTGTGTCTGTTACGTAAAGAATTTCCTAGTTTAGAGTTGGAATGCATTAACGTAAGTTTTGATGAAAAGAATGAAGCCAGCGAAGCCAAGAAGATTGCAGAAGAGAAAGGAGCCGATTTCCACCAAGTTTATGTGGAAAATCCTCTTCGCGACTTGCCTTCAATGATAAACATCATAAGAGAACCGAGATGGAACATATACCAGTACTACTTCATAAAGAAAGCAAAGTCTATCTCTAATCTGCTGTTCACGGGAGACGGGGGCGATGAAGTCTTTGCCGGTTATACCTTTCGATACAAGAAATTTTTGGAAACTCGCGATCGAAATACGAGTCCCTTAGAACGAGTCAAGTTGTACCTATCATGCCATGAAAGGGATTGGGTCCCCGATCAACATGAAATGTTTGGCAAGGGGTTAAAGTTTGACTGGTCTTCGGTCTATTCCCTTCTCACAACATATTTTAACAATGACCTTAAGCCATTGGATCAGGTATTCCTGGCCGATTACAACGGGAAACTCCTGCATGATTTCGTACCTACCAACGACAAATATTTCCGTTTCTTTAAGCTGCAGGGAATTTCTCCCCTTCTTGACAACGATGTCGTGGAGCTGGGATTCGATATGCCATCTGGAATGAAATATAGCACCGATTCTAACGTAGGAAAACTTCCACTACGTGAAATCCTACAGATTTATGCCCCAGAATCTTATTTAAAAATGAATGTAAAAGTTGGATATGGTATGGATCTTCTAAATCTTTGGAAAAGCTCTGGCAGAGAAATGGTTACCACGTTATTGGACAAAGGACGTATATTCGAGGATAGTATCATTGATAAAAATTGGTACTTTAGATCGCTCAAACGAATTGAAGATAATATTGATCTTAGATATATCAGCAAGTTATTGCAGATTCTAAGTCTGGAGGTGTGGTACAGGATTTTTGTGACTTCCGAAATCAATCCTACACATCATGTATGAAAAAGTCATTGAATATTTAGGATCGTCTCCTGACAATATGAGCAAGAAGTTGGGAAATCCAGCTGGAGAGCGGTTTATTTGAATTTACATAATTCTCTAATGGAAAGCAGGCTTTCGTTTTGTGCATTTAGGAACTTTTCTCGAAAGGATCTTCCAATCTACCTGATCGTTTTCTTCTCTGCGGTGGCTTTGAAGATTGTTGCCGAATCAATCGCTTACCCATATCCAATAGGTTATGATGTAATAAATTACTATATCCCAATGTTATCGAACTTTGAAGATGAATGGAATACCATATTAGGAGACTATCCATTCTATACGTACGTTCTTCACCTCGTCCAGAATTTAACAGGTTTAACTGTACAAACTACCGTTTCTACATTCGCAGCATTCATTTTCGGTCTTTTTGCAGTATCAATCCTTGCATTGGCAAAGGCGATATCGATGAAAAATAATAATAATAATCTTTATGCATTACTGATATCATTATTTGTTATCGTGCAGATCCCAGTTCTAAGAACGACTTGGGACCTGCATAGGGATATGTTCTCCCTTACCATGATGTTCTTTGCCATCTCTATCTTAATACGGCTACGAAATACAGACCCAATAAGATTCCCTTCTCTAGCCCTAGGTTCTTGTATTTCATTTAGTGTACTCTCGGTTGTATCTGATAGAATGGTTGGGGTTTGGCTTATTGGTGTCTACTGTATTTGTGCTATACTTTACAGAGAAAGGACAACAGCGATAATCTTTATTGCCGCCCTAGTTTCATTTTTAATATTCTTATCTGTTACCGGTGATGGCTATTCAATTGTTAGTTCCTCGATTCGCAGTATCGCAGACGCAGATGTGGACTATCAGATTTTTGGCAAACGAGGACCATCAGGTGATGGTTACACCCAAGCGAATCTTTTTTCATATTTCATAGCTCTTAACATTATGCTTCTGCCTTTGGGTATTGTCGGCTATTTGCAATTGAAAGAGTCATTTTTGAGGATCAGCCTCATAGTCGCTCTGGTGGGCTCAATGACTTGGCTAGTGTTACCTTACGCACGAGAATTAGTTGCAGATAGATGGATCTTGCTCTTCGGAATATCTCTTTCGATTTTTGCAGGCTACGGATTTATTAAAATTATCCAAATGATGTCAACCAGGCTAAGAAATACCTACTTGCATATTCTAGCTTCAGGTATGATTTTTCTTATTTCTGCACAATTTGGAATTATGTATGCTGTGCTTCCTTATGAAGCACAGTTCTCAGTCATTGGTCTTTTTGATAAGAACATCAGAGATTTTGCTCCAAAATCTATGCAATTCAATTCGGTCGAGGCTGATCAATCCGATGAGCTATTAGATATAATTCATTGGGTTAATGAAAACACACCTGCCCGATCGAAAATTATTGGAAGTAATGACTGGAGAGGATGGTTCATTTTGGAATTAGCAGAAAATAGAAATTTTGTCACTTATGAAAGGATGGGAGATATATTCAGAAATGCGACTTATGCACCTAACCATCAAAGTTACCTAATTGATACGAAAGTAAGTGATGATTCTGTCAATCAAAGGACGAATTTAGTTTTAGAAAGAGCCAAAGCTTACTCTAATAGCCTGTTTACCGTTTACAGAATATGGGAATTCCCCAAAAATGCGAATCTGGTTCAATAGGAATCAATATTGCTGTATAAAATCTATCGCGGGAGAGATAAGTAATGTATTTTAACGGTGTTCTGCTCTATATGGAGTGTGGATTCTAAATCCCTAATGAAATCTTTGGCCGGTAACTGGACTAGGAGACGATGGCTAGATTTTCGTAATGGTCATAGTATTTATCTAATATTCCTGATGACTTTTGCAAATTTCGTTACGATACAATACGGACTTCTTATTGATCAGGTGCCATATTTAAAGAGTCTATTCGAAAGCATCTGGATTTTCGCAGTCGTGTTTGTTTCAGCGTACGTACCCGTAGCAATCGTCATCGGGTATTGGCACCGTAAGACCCAGTGGAGAGTAGAGCAACAAGCCTTATTTAAGGAAAATGAAATAGGGGCCACAATGTGGTTGTTTGTCATAGATCTTATTGATGGTAAGGTCTCCGAGGAAGAAAAACAGCAGATGAGGGATATGCTGCATAAAATTGTACGAAAGCCACCTAGGGCGGCTGAACAAACCGGAAACCAGAATCAAGATAGTGTAGATCAGCCTACCGAAGCAAATATCTCTGGGTTTAAGGAACCAAGAATCGAACAGGGGCAGAAATAGCATTTTAGCCTTCTGACTACACTTCTATCGCGATCGAGTAATTCGTAGTAGATTTATTAATTGAATTGAACATTGAGCATCCATACATTTGAGGGTTTTACACGTCTCTCATGAAGGTCTGCCAGATTGGCGGGTAGAAAAGTCTGCGATAACTGCAATGAAACTTGGTTACAGAGTCAGTTTTGCAGGTAAACCAGGGAATAATATTAACAAAACCAAATTCGCAAAGATTTATGAGATTGAATGGAATAGCAAGGCACGATTAGGTATCCCGTATTACTGGCAGCAGGTGAAAAGGCAACTGCATAAAATTCTAAAACAAGAAGCCCCGGACCTAGTTCATTCACACAATCTGTACTCTGCAAAGTTAATTTCAGAACTAGGAGTACCATTTGTTTTCGATGACCACGAGTACTGGTCTGTTTCATCAAAAATACTCCTAGAGATGGATTATCAACCTTTCCAATCAAGCATCAGAACGCGAACTAGAATCAACCCTGAGAAACCCAATATCTCGATGAAGAGGAGGATGAATAGAATAAGAAGGCGGTTAATCGATAGATATGCGATACGTCTGTGGACTGCATGGGAGAAGGAACTCATTTCTACTGCCCCAGTTATTGTGGTTTCTGAATCGATTGCAAAAGACTACCAGCGTCATGGGAATATTAGGTCATTTCTCGTACCGAATTATCCTATCTTGTCGGAGGTAGAAGCATTGGGCTCACCCACCTATCAAACCCAGCTCAATTGTATTTATTCAGGAGGTGACGGCAACGATAAGGTCATGTATCCTCAAAGGCAAATGGACGGATTATTCGAGCTATTTGAGAATGACAGGAGGTTCCCATTGACGATTGCAGGATGGTCAGATTCCTCTTTCTCCAATCTGAGATTTCTTGGGTTCTTGTCACGTCCAGAAATGTTTTTTGAAATGTCAAGGCACACTGTTGGCCTTTTACCTTGGAAGAAGCACTGGGCACACTATTATACGAATCCAAACAAACCATATGAATATGCACATGCTGGATTAGCAATAGCATGTACATCATCAATTCTCCCTGTAATCGAATCACTTCAAAATTGTTGCGTGAAGTTTGAAGACTATCCAGATTTAGTAAATAAACTTGATTATTTGCAACACCACCCCGAGGAGCTGCACAATTTGCGAAAACGAACGCAAGAATTAGCAAGAGAAAAGCTGACATGGGAAAAACACGAAGCCCAAATTATTAACGCCTACAAGGCTTGCTGACGGCTTTAGAACAAAAGAATCCCGATTCCTACGGTTATAAGCTGGAACCTGTAATTTCCATCCTCTGATTTAGGGTTAAGGCAGTGGTCTGAAGTGGTTTGATAGAACTTTAATTAGTCTTCCACCGACCCACTTCTATGGGTAGTTATTTTGCGATCGTTACTTGTAGGAATTCTGAGGATGATATCCACGATGCTCTAATGTCATTAAGAAATCAGTCACTAGCTCCACAATATGTGATTGTTGTGGATGATGGGTCTAGTGACAAGACTGCAGAGATGTTAACTCGGAGCAAACAAAATTGGCAATCACTTTATGTCATCACACATAGTGATTTGGGTTATGATATTAGCAGAGTCGTCAAAAACTGGAACGAAGCCATCACATACTCGAGAAGCAAAGGACTTATCCACACGACTTATCACATGATTGCAACAGATGATACAACCTACCCATCTGGATATGCTAAACAGTTGGTCGATTTTATGGATAATAATGCCAATATTGCCATCACTTCAGGTAATTACACCAAATACGTGCCGGAAAAGCCCCATGGTGCTGGGAGATTTGTACGTAACTCATTTTTTGAGAATACCCAATGGGGTGGACTATATCCTGAGTTAATGGGATACGAGTCAGCGATACTTTACGAGTCCGAACGGCTCGGATACCGCTATTCTATATTGACTGAAGCTAGGTTTCAACATTCTCGACCTCTAGGAAAGCATCACAAGTTCTATGAATTCGGTGCGAGCATGAAGACACTAGGTTATCATCCAGTCTTTGTATGGGGGAGATTTGCGAAGTATCTGGCAACAGGAGAGGTAACTGGGAGAACTGGAGCATTCAATATGTTATATTACTACCTCTCATACAAGCCAAAAACCGTCGGTTACGATCGGTTGTATAATGATCAGCTTCGGAAGTTCGTCAGGGAAACTCAGAAAAGAAGAATGATTTCAATTATATCAGGTAGGAAACGTCATAGAAATCAAATCTAAGGAATCAAAGCATTTCCTCTCAGCCTTTTCTGCATTCTATTGTTCTAAACTTCGTTTCATTTACAATCCTTTGAAGGAGATAGATTTTTCAATCGTAGATATGTAGGAATATGATTCCAATTTGAATATCATATGGGCTAGCCAGAGTATCTAATCACTATCTGTTAAATTCATCCTAGTCCAATCAAACGATCTTCATCTCTCTACAATACGATTTACCTCATAGCTTTCCGTAGTTCGGGTATCTTTAGTTGTGAATGGATATTGTTACGACTAAGATCGCCTAACGGACAGCGAACAAGAATCAATTCTAAAATTGAAAAGTTTAGGATAGACTACTTCTAAAGATCTGAATCACTTCAAACATCCGATCCCATTGATATTGTGAAGCGGAATTGCGGGACACAGTCAAAGATCCACGGAAGCTGACCCACTCAACTTAAAGCGCATTTACAAACCTGTTCATTTTAGCCAGACTGACCTCAAAGCCAAATCTATCTTCTTCTCTTTTCATATTCCGGTACATGTTCATCATGAGTTTAAAGTGTCTTAGTATATTCAATGATGACTCCATTTTAAGTCGTATAATTCGGTAAACATCATCATAGTATCTAAACCGTTTGAGAACCCTGGTAGAGTACTGCTTGAAATCAAACCTATCTTCAGGTTTATTGCATCTGGCAAGCTGTTGCAAGAAAATATCGCAGCATATTAAAGATGGAATAATTCCCTCACCAAGCATTGGAAACACACAGCCAATAGACTCCCCAACACCAACGATATTGTTATAATAGAATGGTTGCATTCTTCGCGGAGGGGCCAACCGTATAGGCCTTCCTATCTTTCTTTTAATAGTGCATTCTGGATGTCTAGCCAGAAATTCTGCGATCCCATAATATCTCCTGTCCAAATCTCCAGCTCCCACAAAAGCCTCCCCTTTACTTAAGGGGAAGCACCAGAAGTAACCTCGAGCACCTTTGTATCCAATCACGTAAAAATCTTCAATCTCTTTAATATTTTCAACTAAATATTCGTAGGCGGGTATTATAAAGTCCTCTTCCGATCTAGGCAATAACGATCGATGAAACCCAGTGCAGTCAATTACCAAATCATATTCAGTCAATATGGGGCTTTCAATATTGCATTTCACCCCATAAGAAACTTTAATTCCTCGAAGTAAATCTGATTCCCAACTGCGTTTGTTATAGGTAACCAAACCCTTTAGCTCTAGGTATTCCACTTTGTTTCCAGGGAGATCAATTCTTAGTGTGCGACCAGTATGGGTTATATACTCACTGAATTCAAGTCCAGCCTGATATGAGAATTTTGCAAGCATATTCTTTGATCCCCCCCATGCACATATTGGCCAGTGGGTTCCCTCATCATTTGTTTCATACACTTCAACTTCATGGCCCATCTTTGAAATCATACTTGCTAGATAGCTACCAGCAACACCAGCACCAACGATCGCAATCCGCATACAATTGATCTTTCTGTGTTGCATCTAAAAACATATCCCTCAAGTTCCTTAATTGCATTTGAAGAAGCAGCGATGAAAATGCAGTATCGTTGAACGGACCCTCATAGTAGAACTGCCAGCTTAAACAGCCCAACTCTGGTTGATATAGAATTGAAATGCAACAATTTTACACAATCGTTATTTCTTCGACAAGAGACGCAAAAAAGATAACATAATCAAATACTTATATGCGATAGACAAGAAGCAGAGATTTAGTACAAATCGGAGTTTCTCATATATAGTTTATCTGCTAGCGTTTTTTGAATGAAACGAACTATTGTGTCATACATGGTAGCAACAATTCTGTCACTAATGGCAATTGGTGGCCTAGCAATGCCTTCATTGCCAATAATGGCACAAGTGCAACCAGTCGCAACTAACGCCGCGTGTGGCCAGGTTGTCAGCGGATTGGTAAACCTAACAGCAAATCTTGACTGCAGCGGAGACGGTCTCATTATTGGTGGTGATAATACAGTGGTAAATATGAACGGATACTCGATCACTGGTCCAGGACCTGATAGCTCTAAGGTAGGAATAATGGTTCCCAACAATGATAATGTCGTCATTAACGGGCCAGGTTCGATAAGTAACTTCCAAGCTGGTGTCCTCGTTACGGGTGCCAACGGAATGAAGATGTCCTCTCTGATATTAGATAGCAATCAAATCGGCGTATTCATGACAGGTTCTGAGAATACGGAGATACAACAGAACATCGTCAAACAAAACAGTCTTGGTGTGGCTACACATTCTAGTTCAGGTGCTACATTGACCTCCAACTTGATGAGCGGAAATCTTCTTGCAGGGATTACTTTTGTGAATACCCAACAATCTGAGGTTTCAATGAACAATATTGACGGAAGCCAAAATGGAGCATTCTTGGATGCACAGAGCTCAGGAAATAGTGTATTAGCCAATAATGTTCTGGAAAATGTCGTCGATGTGAACAATGCCAACGGGCTGCCACCGAACATTAACAACAACCAATTTACCGACAACAACTGCCAAGTAAGCAACCCTAGCGGGATCTGTATAGGTAGATAGGTAATATCTATCGGTAAACCGTAATGGTGATCAAACTCACCTAACTTTTTTTACTGCACTTTGGTGATTCGACGATCAGAGAATATTATTCTAACTGTACTATCCAATAGAATAGAAGGTAGAAATAAATAAATCCAATGACAATTGTTGTTCATCAATGACCAAATTTACGAAGCGATCAATCATAATAACTTTAATGAGTTTTGCTATTATAGCCATAATTTCGAGCATACAGGTCGTGCCAACTCTATTTGTTCCAAACGTCCACGCACAGCAATTTCCTGTAACTTCCCCCTCCAACTCTACGAATATTTCACCTTTATCCAATCTGAGTATGGGAAATCAGACAGGAGAGTCTTTAGTAGAGTCATTTGGCCCCCTATCTCAAATGGAAGCCGTGATTAGGGAGATAGAAAATACTAACGCTACTAGTTTTGCCGCACGTCAACAGATTGAAACACTTACCGGTAATATGTCTGACAATTTGTCTAGCACCGCTGGCATGACGAGAACACAGAACATGACGGGCATGCAGAACATGACTGGCGACTCGACAAATGACACTGCCATGAGGGCAGTTATCGAGCAGACCGTAAATACTAATGCGACTGGGTTTGCGGCAGGTAACTTGATAAATATGACAAGACCTCAGTCTGCTGCTGGTCCTCAAGATACTTCATGAGGATGAGATAATTAGGGCTAGACCCTGACTAGGGGGTAGGGTCTGGAGACAACGGCTAGCGGACTAGCAAAAGTCTACATATATTCCGATGGCCAAAAGGAGACAAGCTGAGCAGCATCAATATTCATTCTCTGAATATTCATTCTCTGAATACGATTTCATATCGATATGCAGACAGGATATGCGGTAAACTGTCCAAGTGCTAAGCTAATGAATACCTGTCAGAGACTCTGTACCGGACGTATTTGTCATCAGGAGAATATCTAGGTGGATGCGGATTGATGGTGGCAGATCCGCATAGTGGACAATTTAGTTTCAAGGTGTACCTAAAGCAGCCTTTGCAAAGTCGCATAAGATGCTTCTTCATACCTAAGAGTGAACTTTTTTGGATTGGTCTCTCTTGAATTCAAAAGTTCCCTTCTCCTGAGTGATCGCACTTTTGATTTTTTCTAGTGCATTATTCATTATCTTTTCTGCACTTTTGAAATTATCTGCTTTAACTACCATTCTGTACTTAGGAGCCGAAACATAGGTAATACCGATCGAAGTGTTTGCTTTTGACATTTCTATAGAGCCCAGTAGATTTTTTATTCTTTCTATACCGTCTGCCTTGTTGAGAGAAATTTCAAGAATTCCCATTATTTCTACATGAGGGATTTGGATCTTATTGCTCTCCATTTCAATTGCTTTCATAACCTCTTCAGAAAACCCCAAACTGCGAATAGAATCGATCCCCTTTCTTGAAACAGTATCAAACAAATCATAGACAAGATCATATTTTTTTAGGATCTCGTCTTCCAAGGTATTCATTTCAGATTCTGACAAATTCGCTTTTTTCTTGACGATATCCATGAAGGCTGAGGCTTTTTCGTTTTTCTTAACTTCTATCAGCTTCGATTTCCTTTCGTCACCAGTAACCTGTTTAAGCGACAAGTCAACTTCAGCCCTTGACTTGTTTACTCGAATAACCTTTAATACAGTCTTCTGTTTAGGCCGGATGTACCTTTCGATATTCCTGATCCATCCTGTAGCTATCTCTGAAATATGGAGAAAGCCAATCGTTTCGTCATATTCGTCAAGAGTTATGTAAGCTCCATGACCAGTTACCTCCTTAATAGTCACTAGAACGATTTCCCCTTCTTCAGGAAGCCGTCTAACCTCGGCAGTCATCATTTATAACGGTAAACGCCACATATCGCCTACTTTAACGTTGCCATTAGACTAACAACCGCGTAATTTGAACAATTATTCGGATTAATTCATGAATTCTGGAGTTTTGATTTAATCGAACCATTTGGTTTACCAACGATGATCCTCGTGTTGATGGGGCTCATAATACTTGCACTGGGCCATAGTAGAGCTCGTACTAGGGCAGGAAGGTGAGCCTAATAGAGAGGTCAATGTCTAGTAATCAATACCTTTCATTGCCTTTATCCCATTTCTAAATGGATGCTTTATTTCTTTCATTTCTGTGACCATGTCTGCAAGTTCTACTAATCTAGTTGGTGCATAGTTTCCTGTTAGGATAACTGAGGTTCTTCTAGCCTTGCATTTCAAAAGATCAAGGGCGTCTTCGATAACGATGAGCTTTAACTTTAAAGCATAGTTAATTTCATCTAGGATCACCAAATCGTAATCGCCAGAGCTAACCTTCTTTTTTGCGATATCTACGGCTAGCTTTGCAGCAGCTTGATGCTCTTCCAATGGAAGATCATCATCGATAATCCCAACAAAGCCCCTGCCTGATACCACCATGTCAAACTCCGGTTCGAGCCTTTTTGAGCTTGTTAGTTCTCCGTAATACCATTCCCCTTTGATGAATTGAATCATAGCTACACGCTGACCATGCCCGACCGATCGCAATACAATGCCTAGAGCCGCGCTTGTTTTTCCCTTTCCCTTTCCGGTAAAGATAACAACTATTCCTTTTTCTTCTTCTTCAGTCATAGGAGTTTGAGATCCATACTCGACGGGATTGTTATATAGTTGATGTCCGTAATACGATTTTGCTCAGACTTTGTTTTTAGTAGGATTCTTCTCTTTATTCGTCTGCCTGTTCATAAAAGAATATACTACCTCATTTGCAAGTATTATTGCAGATAGCTGACTAATGAAAAAAACACTACATAGCTTGCAGGTGGTTGCAGGCAAGATATGCGAGTTCGTTCTTCCTATCCGATTATCGTATGAGATGGGAAACGGCAAAACACTTGCCGTCTGTACTCTCTCAGACATGAATCTTCTTGAGGAAATTATAGCCAGTAAAGAGATTATGCACAATATTTTTCTTGTCGGCAGGCTTCTTTCTGAAAACCGAGGTATTGATAATATTCTCAAGACAGCTCACAATTGCCCTCGATTGAAGTATTTGATCTTATGTGGAAAAGATGTCAGGGGCCATCTGCCTGGACAAGCCCTGATTTCGCTCTATAACTATGGGACAAATGAAGAGGGATACATAGTAGGTGCAAGAGGGAGTTACCCCAAGCTAAAATCAACCAAAGAAGCTATTTCATACTTCAGGACTAATATTAAAATCGTCGACCTTATTGGAAGTAGAGATATCTGGCAAATAAAACTCTTAATAGACAAACTAAGCGAAAAATAAGAATGAGCTGTTCCATTTAAGCATCATGCGATCACCAGAGTTGAAAGCAGCGATCAAGATTTACAAATGACGACCTTATGATTGTACCCATGTAAATTAATAGCTCCGAGATTCAAGCAGGTCGTATCTCATGGAGGTTTCATGGACCTTAAAACCCGTTTTCTCGTAAAATCTGATGTTGGCGGCGGAACAATCCAATACCACCTTGTAGCAACCAACAGTCATTGCAAAATGCAATGCATGGTCAATCAGCGCAGAGCCTATTCCCAGGCCCTGGAATCCTTTGCGTGTTACAACGTCCTCAATATGACCTGCTTTTCCACCGCTATGAATAAATTTCTGCTCAATTAGAAGCGTGGTTGCACCTATCACCTCAGAGGTCTCTTTGTCTATTGCAACAAATATTCTGTGTAGTGGATTAGTGCTAATATTTCTTAATATCTGTTCAGCTTTTTCCGTATTCTCTTCGATGGTTCCTAAGTCAGACAAATTCTTTAGCGTAGAAAAGTATCCGTTTTTCAGGTCGTCCAATTCAATTTCTCTTACTTCGAATTTTAAATTTTTCTTGTTATTGTTCATAACGCTTCCTCCAGCAATATGGGTAAGGGGAACAAAGGTATATCTTGACAAGAGATCATCCAGCAATATGGGTAAGGGGAACAAAGGTATATCTTGACAAGAGATCCTCCAGCAATAGGGGTAAGGGGAACAGAGGTATGTCTTAACACGTTATTGTTTTCCATGTTTAGTGAGCTCTAGTTCGCATATGTTTGCTGCCGCTTTTAAGATATGCTAGCTTCATGTCATCAACCCATTCATTTTTCATCTTAAATAACTTCTTTCGCTTACGAGGCTTACACTCAGCCATAATGAATGCCGCCAAGATGGGAAAATATACTGATGAATCTCCGTAAACTATCACGTTTCCCTCATGTGCTGACTTGATTTTTCCCCAGCTTTTGCCCTCTTGTAGTGTGGCACCAGAAAGACCTCCAGTGTCAGCCCGAGCGTCTGTAAATTGGACGAGATAATCCTGTCCTCCTTCTTTCAACTTAAGAATTTGGAAGAGAGCCGGGCCGGTCTGTTGGAAAAAGTTCTTTGGGACACCTCCTCCCAATTCAATTCCGCCAGATTTCTTATTCTTCCAAAGAATAGCCGCTGATTCAGCGACGTCCAATATCACGCTAGGACTAATTGGTTTGTCTTCAAGGAGTAGTGGTAGCATATTTAGCCCAATCGAAGAATCAGCCACTGCGGGCAAATAAATCGGCACGTCATTATCATAGGCGCACACTGTGAAAGATTTTTCAGGATATGCTGAGTTTTTTTTTGCCGACATCCCTAAAATATTGCACAAGTCGGCTGTTGATGAATTGTCAGACAGAATTTGCCCATTAGTTTCAATTGCAGATTTGATGATCTCATCTTGTTTCTGCAATGTTCCGATCTCCTTGATAAATACGTCATATATCCGCACAATTTGTTTCGAATATAGAATATTGTCATCCACGTCGAAATATCCTTGTCTAACGGGGAGATCGTAGGCAAAGTGAAGATCATGGTAAACATTTGCGCCAGTAGAAACAATCCAGTCTATAAACCCATGCTCAATCAAGGCCGATATTGCTCTACCCAGTCCAATTGGAGCGAGTGCACCTGATAAAGTCAAGCAAACACACGCTCCATCATCCATCATCCGCTTTGTGATCTGTAATGCCTCATAGAGTCGACGAGCATTGAAACCTGTTGCTCCGAAATATTCTACTAAATCACGAACGCACATGTTACTTGAAATAGAGGGAGGGTCTATTTTACGCCCAGAAAAGTTGTGAAATTTGTTCACTTCCTTAAGGTGTCATGATAATCACTTTAAAATGTATATGCCGAGATACGGGGACTTACAAATTTCTGTATGTTGTGATGCGGCTTCGGGAACGCTTAAAAATATCGAACGTATTGTTCAGAATATGCATGACTCAAATACAAATGATGACAACGCGCAACCCAACACCGAAGGCAGTTATACCTGGGCCGGCAGCTTTCCATATAGTACTAAAGAAGAACTTCCTGGAAGAAAGACTGACGAGGAGCTTCGCTCGCTAGTAGCAGCTAAGATAAAAAAAATGTCTCAAATTGACACAAGTAGAGTCGCTATCAATGTTGTAGACCAAATAGTATCCATTACAGGATCAGCGCAAACCTATGAACAAAAGCGCCGCATTGGGGAAGAAATTTGGAAGATTGAGGGTGTGGTAAAGGTCCTCAATGAACTCCATGTTACAGAACCTTCTACAGCAGGTCCAGCACGGAGAGACTAGATCGTGGGCTCTGAAGCCGCATGCTCTTCCGGATAAACCGGGATAGTATCACCTACCTATTCAAAATACTGACGTCCAAATTTCCTTTCTCTGCAGAGGCAAAGACACTGACGGTGCCGACTTGAAAGTATGTTTTTGTTATTGTCATTGTTGCTTAAAGTTGCAATAAAATCGATTCCATGAAAGGTATTTTATACGTCTGAAATAATGAGAAGCGTGGGCAGCACAAGTAAGATAAATCGTCCCAAGATCAGAACTGGATCTCGACTAATTCCAAAAGGCACCAAGCCCCGTAGAAGACCTTCGAAGGAATTGTTAAGGAGACCCATACGCGACTATGACCCATTTAATTATTCAGAAACTTCCATGTTGATTAATAGAATGATAAATTCAGGAGGATTTGAGGCAGTTAACCTTGCAAATGGCGTCGAAATCCTGAAATCTATGTACAGTGATAGAAACTGCGTAAAGTTTCTCTCCTTCGTGGGTGCAATTATTTCTACAGGTACTAGAGGGATAATCCGCGAGTTGATAAAAGAACATGCTTTTGACTGCGTTATAACAACATGTGGTGCTCTGGATCACGATATAGCACGAACGTCTGCGAATTATTATGCTGGAGACTTCAGACTAGATGACTCTTCTCTATTGAAAGTGGGTATCCATAGGTTGGGCAACGTGCTAATACCTTTTGAAAATTATGGAAACGTGATTGAAAAGAAAGTCAGAGCGTGTTTAGAAGAATTATACTTCAACCGTAATAAGAAACATATAGCACCATCCGAAATCTTGGATTTCATAGGCAGCAAGTTAAATGATTCATCGTTTCTTTATTGGGCCAATAAGAACCGCATACCTGTAATAGTTCCTGGGATTGTCGATGGTGCTGTAGGCAGTCAGCTCTGGTTATTCCACCAGCAACACCGAGATTTTAGCATTGATCTTCTTAGAGATCAGAACACAATCTCCGATATTGTTTACGATGCCAAGCGAACTGGTGCATTCATGATTGGGGGAGGTATCTCGAAACATCATACTCTTTGGTGGAACCAATTCAAAGGGGGATTGGATTATGCAGTATATTTGACTACCAGCCCAGAATGGGACGGGAGTCTAAGTGGAGCCCTGGTTGAAGAAGCTGTATCTTGGGGAAAGATAACCTCAAAAGCCTCCCGTGTCACGATCCATGGAGAAGCTACTACTTTACTACCGTTCATCTATGCTGCACTGCACGAGAGATCATGATTCGTTGCAGCTCCTCTACGTGACCTTTGTGAAATTGCGAGGATTTAGGCCTCTTACGTTCTACTTACAATGCCATAGCGAGAGCAACACGATCCTTTGACGATAAGACCTGTACCGAATAGAAATTGCATAGATCTATCTCTGAAATCAAGCCTACAGAGAAAACTTGGCGCAAAAATTTGAATATACCATACTGCATTGTCTTTCCAATTCATTAATATGAACTGCAGATTCCTTTACCATTTTTCGCACGTCAATTTTCTCAGATACTACTTCTGACTTGTAGTTTCTTAGCCAAGACTGTATCATTTTTTCGGTTACCTCCAAATGGAATTGAATACCAATTAGAGAACCTATAGCAAAGGCCTGTGGGTACATATCAGAACGAGCCAAAATTTTTGCTGCGTTAGGGAGAGAATAAGTATCTCCATGCCACTGAAAAACAGTCGGTGTAGGATTGTCAAATCCAGAAAATACATCCTCGCTGCCAGACCTTTCAATCGTAACTTTGTACCAACCAATCTCCTTTCTTGGTCCTTTGAATACCGTTCCCCCCGAGGATTGCGCAATAATTTGTGACCCTAGGCATATTCCAAGCACAGGTGTCTTCTTCTTACCGGCAATTTGCGTAAGTCTGATTTGGTCCTTTATGAAGTCGCTGTTTTCATAGACTGACATCGGACCGCCTAGAATAACTATTGCCCTGTATTGCGTTGGATCATTGGGAACTCTGCGTTTCCTTGTATTAACTTTTTCAATATCGAATCCGTCATTTAAAAATAAACCCTCAAAGCTACCTAAAGTCTCGCACGGAATATTTTGTAGGCTTAGGATAGGTTTTGTCATTTATCCTGTATTTATGAATCTACTTTATTATCCCTGCGCCGATACTAATCTCCTGCTTCTAAGATAAGGGATTATCGGTCAGGCTAACAACTGATAACCCAATTATTATTCAAAGAATATCAGATTTTTCGATGCAATAAGAGGGGTACCAGCGGCTTCAACTTGTTAAACCTTAGTAAACCATAAGTACTAATACTTCCACTTTTTCGTATGGAATTTTTCGACACAAGCATTGTCGAACAAATTGAAATGAAAATGATAAGACCTTCTCAATTCGCTGTGCGTGATCGATTTCAGCGTATGTCAGATGACGATCATTGTCTAATTGCAAGCATTAGAGAACACGGTCTCTTGCAACCGATTTTGATTCGACCCCTTTCTCATAGTTTTGAAATAGTTGCAGGGCATCGAAGGTTTCATGCTTGCAGATCTCTCCGCTGGCGATTCATTCCTTGTAAGATTAGAGAACTCGCTGACAAGGAGGCGTATGAAATTCAGTTAACTGAGAATATGCAAAGAAAATCAATGGATCCAATAGAGGAGGCAGAAGCGTTCCGAAGATACGTCGTTGACTTTGGGTGGGGAGGAGTTACTGAGCTTGCGGCGAAAATTGGAAAGAGTGAAGAATACGTATCGCACCGGATCCAACTCCTAAAACTTCCAGAGGAGGTAAAACAACATGTAATCGAAAACCGTCTTAACGTTAGCTCAGCATTGGAACTGACGAGTATCTCTTCTGAGAAGCAGAATATGATTGTACAACAAATTAATTCAAGCGATTTGACAGTAAGACAAATTAGGGAAATGAAATCGTTGATGAAAACTAAAACCATTGCAGTGAATTCAGGAACTGATCAGTTGAGTCAGATGACTCCGAGGGTGCGAAATAGGAAATCACACATATTGAAACTCACAAAAAAGACTACCTTGGCCTTACGTATCACATTAGCACGGATTGATAACCTCATTGACGAGGTTCATTCGACCGTTGAACCAGCTGATCGGGCGGAGATCGTTAGCTTTCTAATGGGTACAAGACTAAGAATTCATTCCTTAATTGATGATACGATTAGATACAAAAACGCATGTACCCGAAATGAAGATCCAGGATTGTAATGGGAAGACGATGAAGGGATTCTGAACTGAACTAACGTCCGAGGAACGGAGGAATCCATTCATCAAGAAATCTCTTGTACTCTTCTGGGGTATGTGTGAGTGAATGATATGATGGTTCCTTCATTGGGATAAAATCGTATACCTCGTACGATTGAATTATATCTCCAAAGAGATTACGATATATATCGCTCTCTTCATCGGCCATCTCCTCATTAAGAAAAGATTGTACGCAGATCCAATCGTAGCCTCCACGAGTACGCCCTGAGAAAAGCACAAATGGTGCATCAGCTAGGTACTTCTTTAGACCTTCTATCCTGCTTGCGAGATGCTGTGAAAACTTGAATCTAACCAGTGCCACACGGATAATTCGACGACGGATCTTCTTGGTATTCACTGAAATGGTGTAACCCGTAATTACTTCGTCATCTTCTAGTCTCAAAATCCTGGACTCTATCTCATCTTCGCTTAAATTATAGCCATGTTCTCGAAGGAAATCCCATATCTCTCTAGTACCTTGTTTAGAATCCATACTAAGAGCAGAAAGTATTAGCTCATCAATATTGTCAATCATCAAGATTAGTATAACCCTGACTGCTAAAGCAGTTATTAAATATAATCTCTAATATACATAGAATACGCAATTAACGTAATTTATTCTTCACTGCAACCAATTTCTTTCATTTTGAAGATAGTATCAAATATCAAATGGGACCTCATTTCATATATATTCCTTTATATACTTTACAAATGGCGATCTAATCCTTGGCTTCGATCCTTTCGGAGGGTATCGGGTATATCATACTCCTCGGTGTTGGATTGGTGATGGCAGTTGCTGTTACTTTGTTAATAAGGGTCGAACACAAATGGCTTGGGACAAAAAAGACATTCGAATGGTTTTACACAGCGGGGAGAAATGTTAAGACTGGGCTTATAGCAGCCTCTTTAGTCTCAGCGTGGACGTGGGCAGCAACCCTTTTGCAATCTTCCACTGTGGCATATCAATTCGGCATTAGTGGGCCATTTTGGTACGCCGCCGGCGCTAGTATTCAGATGGTTCTATTTGGTATTCTTGTGATTGAGCTCAAGAGAAAGGCACCATCGTCTCATACCTTTCCTGAGATAATAAATGCAAGATTCGGCGCTAGTGCTCATAAGGTTTTCCTTTTCTTTGCACTTATGACCAATACCATAGTAACTGCCATGCTCGTTCTGGGAGGGGCCGCCGTTATTCATTCTTTAACTGGAGTGAACATTTACGTAGCGTCATTTCTTATTCCCATCGGAGTAATTGTCTATACCTTCTTTGGAGGTTTGAAGGCGACCTTCTTCGCGGAATATCTCAATGCAGCATTCATTTTTGGAGTCGTTCTAGTCTTCGTTACATCAATCTATTTTCTGAATCCAGAATTGGGAGGGGTAGAGGGAATGTATGAAAAATTGACCAATGCTGCTACACTGAGGCCAGTCGCCGGGAATTCAGAGGGTGCGTATCTGACAATGGCTTCTACTGGCGCATTAATGTTTGGAATAATTAATATCGTTGGCAATTTCGGTACCATTTTCGTTGACCAAGCATATTGGCAGAAGGCAATCGCTGCAAGGCCAAGATCAGCTGTAAAAGGCTTTCTTATCGGTGGTCTAGCATGGTTTGCCATTCCATTTGCTCTAGCCACAACCCTCGGGTTGGCTGCTGTGGCTACCAACGTTTCCCTAACTCCTGAGCAAATCGAAAGCGGACTTGTTGCACCGACAGCGGCGTCGCTTATCTTGGGAGATGCTGGAGCGATATTACTTTTGTCAGTACTCTTCACCGCAGTAACGACCGCGGGTTCAGCTGAATTAGTGTCCGTGTCATCGTTGGTTACGTATGATGTGTATCGTACTTATGTTAAACCGTGGGCCACAGGCCGAGAGCTAATGCGAATATCTAGGTTTACAATAATCGGTTTTGGTTTAGGTATGGGTATACTTTCTTCATTCTTGCTGCAGCTGGGAGCAAGTTTGCAATACATCTATCTGGCGATGGGCATTCTGATCGGGCCAGCTGTTGTTCCAATTGCCCTGACAGTATCATGGAAGAAAACCAATAAGAACGCAGCGATATTGGGATCGATACTTGGTCTTACGGCGGGGATTTGTTCTTGGACAACAGCTACATGGTTGTTGTACGGCCAGCTGTCTATTGTAACAACTGGTGAGACGACGCCTCTTCTGATTGGAAACGTTGTCTCTATTTCGGTAGGTGCTACAGTAGTAGTCATTGGCAGCTTATTCAAGCCACAGAACTTTAATTTTGATCTAATGAAGCAAAAGATCCTCGTAGTCGACGACAGGATCAGATCCATCATAGAAAAGGACACCAATGATAACCAACTTAAGCGAGATGCCAGATTTACATATCGTTATGCGATAGCACTTTCTCTGGTACTTGTGGTAGTCTGGCCTCTCCCACTCTATTTTTCAGGATATGTATTCTCAATGTTTGTCTATTCACTCTGGGTTGGCTTGGCATTTGCGTGGGCGAGTATTGCTGCAGGTATTATTATATTGTTACCTCTCATAGAATCTAGAGTAGGGATAATACAGGTATTCAAGAAAATATCTGGCGCTTCCGCCTCATTAGGTGAAGGAAGGAGAGAGACTCCTTTTCAACTAAATGATACCAGCCTGAGCAACGCATATGAAAGAGATGGTGAAATGCAATCCAAGAAAATTCTTGTCGCAGTGGATGGATCCCTGGCATCTTTGCGGGCGTTAAGTTATGCAAACTCCTTATTCACCTCTCATTCCCGACCAAAAATTTTCTTGATGCATGTTATGGAGTGGAGTGATGAAGAGGATGAAACTGTCGATGAGGTCCTGGTATCTCAAATGGAACATGAAGGAAGGAAAATGCTACGAGGTGTAGCATTATCGTCAAGAAACCCAAACTGCGAAAGAATAGTCAAACTCGGTGATCCTGCAGTTAAAATTGCAGAAATGGCCGATAAACTTGAGGTAGATATTATCATAATGGGAACAAAGGGGTTGGGAAGGGCAGAAGCAAGTGTAGGGCGTGTGACTAGCAAAGTCCTGCGTTTGACGTCCAGACCTACGGTTCTGATTAAGTAACTCGTATCTCAGAACGGGTCACACCATGTCGTTGATATTGGTTTAGTCGACGTCGGCACATTGACCTAAGACTTCTCCCAAGTTCTCCTTTTCAACTAACCTTGGAATCCTTTGCATACGCAGATCCCTTTTTTATAACAAAACATGAGAGAAAGGATAATCCCCAGAGTTGCCTTTTCTTGGTAACAGCCTTAATAAATACCATTACTGCACAAATTGTTAAAAAATACCTTTACAATTAAAATCTAGTTTGATAGGCGCATTCGAGGCTTTATTATTATCTGTGGTAACACTTCAAATAGCAGGCCCTGCCGATTACTCTACTGGAAATCCAGCAATAGATTTCTTCTACACGCTATTTAACGGCATAAGTGAGGTTCCTTTATTCAGCTCTCCAGTTAACGGAATCCTGATACTTGCTGGTGTCTTCATTGCCTCAAGATACGCAGGAGCAATGATGGTGATAGCAGGCCTGGTTGGAGCAGGGATGGCGATTCTGCTTGGAGCGCCTTACGGGCTTGTTACATTTGGACTCTTCGGCTACAACTCAATCTTGACTGGTATGGCCTTCTGGTCAGGTCCATTTACTAAGACAAACAAGGCCACATTTTGGCTCTCTATCTATGGAGCCGCTGCTACTGCAGTAGTATGGATGGCATTTTCTCATTTGATGGGAGATATGTTTAGTCAATGTGTTGGCCCACCAGACTCAGCATGCACGTCAAATTCATGGGCCATTCCGGGCTTCACATCCTCGTTTATCTTCACAACATGGGCCATGATGTTTGCTTCGCAAAGATATGGGCGTGATATATGGCCTGGTCCCCCACCTCCACCAACCGCTCAGAAGCTTATTGCGGCCAGTAGTAATCCCGATACCAAAGACGACTTTAAGTGGACGGCAAAGGAATTCACGGTTGCAACCCTAAAGGGAGTCTCCCAGGTTACGTTTGTTGAGAACTGGAAGACAGGTCTTTTTTGGGTCGTAGGGCTTACGTTGGCATTTGAACTTGCTCCTCTTGTAGACGTCAATGGCGACCCGATGAATCAAGATCGTCCTTGGTGGACTAATGGCTTCACAGCAGGATGGAATCCTTTGTCTCCCCTGTATTTGGGTGGAGTTATGGCTCTTGTCGGATCAGCCATAGGTGCGGCATGCGCAATTCTGACAAAGATACCTACTGCTGAGATTAGATTAGGCCTTCATGGGTTTAACCAAGTTTTGGTCATGATAGCTCTGACTAGCTTTCTGCCGCTCACTTGGCAGTCTTTCCTGATCGCTGTCTTCATGACTGTGGCTTGCTCGCTCTTCGTGATGCCTGCCTTGCAGCGGTTCTTTGGCAATTGGGGCCTGCCTGCATTGACCGGACCCTTCGTGTTCACTGCATGGGTCGCATTGTTGGGAATTTCCGGGTTCGAAAACATTCCTGCGGGTATTGGGTGGTCACGTCCTTAGATCGAAAGGAGGTTGCGAGCCCAAAATACTCCTTTTTTTCTTTATTTTGAAAGTCAAGTAGTTGATTGATACCTTTACATATATGCAAAGTGTTACCCGTTTGTAATCAGATTGGGGCCCGAACAGTTTCAGGAGTTTTTAAAGTATTCGAAGGCTAGAATGGAAGGTCTTAGTGATCCTGAAAAAATACAGTTGTTTATGGATTGGTGTAACAGGAAGGGCTTGGAGGAACTTGTGTTGCGCCTCAGCTCCGAATCACGGGGTGGTTGGGGAGAAAACACTTTCCTTGATTTTACTACAAAAAGAATAATTATAAGGAAAAAGGAGTTTTTTAGAAAATTTCTGGATTTGGGCTATGTTGCTGGAATGGCACCTTATCCTTATCTAATTTTGAGCAAGACAATTAAGAATTCCGATATTATGAAAAAGTCAGCTTCTATTGACATCAATTCAATATTACAAGGAGCTCATGGTTTCTTCGTTTGGTATAACGACATAAAACTTCTTGAAATTCGGAAAGGTACTGATACTATCGTTCACAATATGATGGGATCAGTGATCCAAACTAATTTTCTTACGCTCACAACTAGCGAAAAGACATATGATTTTAGGCTGCCTACAAAGAAGGACGGTCACTTTGATAGAATCTTTTTTTGGCTTGATTCGGTGATCCCGGTTAAAGTGGTAAAATCGTAAGAAACAGGCTTATATAGTAGGCGATAAAAACGATAGATGTTATTGTCGACGTCGACTTATTTCTAAAAATAATTTGGGTGGCTGAATATATGCGGATATTCTTTTAGACTTAAATATTTCGAGCATTTAGTAGAAATGAGGTATTTGGAAATATGATGTTAGCACCTAGAGAGGTGGATAAAATGATGATCTGGACAGCTGCTCAGATCGCGAAAGCAAGGAAGGAGAGGGGCGTGAAATTGAATTATCCTGAGACCGTGGCTTATATTGCAGATTATGTTGTAGAAGGGGCAAGAGACGGGAAGAGTGTTGCCGATTTGATGAAATCTGCTAGAACCGTTTTGAAAAAAGCAGATGTGATGTCAGGCGTTCCAGATATGATACACACGGTACAAGTAGAGTGTACTTTTCCCGATGGAACAAAACTGGTAACAGTTCACGATCCAGTGCAATAAGAGGATGGAGTCTGATATAGATGATTAAAAAGATTAAAAGAACAAAAGCAGTGCCTAAAAAAAACAACAACAACGCAGCAGAGAGGAGGTATCTAGGCCAATGATCGCAGGTGAATATATTTTGCGTTCAGAGCCTGTAATATGTAATGAAGGTAGGAAGACCATTAAGATAAAGGTCAAGAATACAGGTGATCGACCTTGTCAAATAGGTTCACATACTCACTTCTTTGAAGTGAATAAAGCGTTAGATTTCCCTAGGGAAAAGGCATACGGTTATAGGTTAAATATCCCAGCCGGAACGGGCATAAGATTTGAACCGGGTGATGAGAAAGAGGTGGAACTTTGTGAGATTAGTGGAGCTAGAATCGTATATGGATTCAACGGCCTGACGATGGGGGGCTTGAGATCGACCCACATTAAAAGCGCAGCTTTGGATAAGGCTAAACACGCAGGATACAGAGGAGCATAGAGGAGATTATAGAAATGGTTCTAAAATTAACTAGGAAACAATATACTGACTTGTTCGGTCCTACAACAGGTGACAAGATAAGACTTGGAGACTCTGAATTATTAATAGAAGTTGAAAAGGATTTAATCACTCCTGGTGATGAGTGTGTATTTGGTGGAGGAAAGACTCTTAGAGATGGCTTGTCCCAGACTCCAGGTATAACCAATAGCAATGGAGCTCTTGACTATCTCATTACAAATGCGGTGATACTCGATCCTGTACAAGGAATTGTGAAGGCGGACATAGGAATAAAGGACGGTAAGATCGCTGGAATCGGGAATTCAGGAAATCCGTATACACAGGATAAGGTGGATCCTCATTTAATTGTCTCCGCATGTACTGAGGCTACTGCAGGTGAACATACTATATGCACAGCAGGGCACTTTGATACACACATACACATGATCTCTCCGCAGCAGTACATTGACGGAATTAGTAATGGGATTTGCAATATGATCGGGGGAGGAACTGGCCCTGCTGATGGGACAAATGCTACTACATGCACTCCAGGAGTCTTCAATATCAGCAGAATGATGGAGGCTATCGAAGACACACCAATGAATTGGGGATTCTTGGGAAAGGGAAATGATTCTCATCCTTCCTTAGCACCATTACTGGAACAAATTCAAGCAGGGGCATGTGGACTGAAAGACCATGAAGACTGGGGGACTACAGCTACTGTACTTGATGCCTCTCTTCGAGCATGCGATGCGACGGACACTCAACTAGCAATCCACACAGATTCTATTAATGAATGTGCGTACGTAGAGGACACTATCGATGCCATTGATGGAAGGACATTGCACACCTATCACACAGAGGGTGCAGGAGGAGGACATGCTCCTGATATAATGAAGATTGCAGGTGAACACTTCGCTTTGCCATCATCAACAAATCCAACGAGACCATATACTGTCAATACTGTTGACGAACACTTGGATATGCTTATGTTCTGTCATCATCTTAATCCTGCTGTAGCAGAAGATGTAGCATTCGCAGAATCTAGAATCAGAGCCGAGACCATTGCCGCAGAGGACGTGTTGCACGACGAAGGCGTCTTAAGCATGTATTCATCAGACAGCCAGGCGATGGGTCGAATAGGTGAAGTAGTGATCCGAGCGTGGCAGACTGCTGACAAGATGAAGAAAATGAAGGGAAAATTAAAGGAAGAGACAGGGGATAACGACAACATGAGGGCGAAAAGATACATCGCCAAGACTACTATAAATCCTGCAATAACCCACGGTGTATCTGAATATTTGGGCTCGCTCGAAGTGGGCAAATACGCAGACATTGTCATGTACAACACAGCATTCTTCCCCGCAAAACCAAAGATGGTCTTCAAGGGAGGATTCATAGCATGGTCTATTATGGGAGACCCTAATGCTTCGTTACCTACACCAGAACCCGTGTATTATAGGCCAATGTTTGGGGCCCTTGGAAGAGCAGTAAAGAAGACCTGTTTCACTTTCACCTCAAAGGCAGCTCTCAGCATGGGGGTTCCAGAAAAGCTAGGTCTCGAGAAAATAATGCTTCCCGTTAAGAAATGCAGAACCATCAGCAAGGCGGATATGGTGTGGAATGACAAGACTCCTGAAATCACGATCGACCCTGAAACATATGAAGTAAAGCTAGACGGCAAGATTGCGACCGTCGAACCAGCCAAGGAGTTATCATCTGCACAAAGGTACTTCATGGCATAAGAGGTCATGGGGAAGGACCTTTTTTTACCATTAAGTAGGACCCAGTATCGGGAATAGATGGTAAAAGGTATAATCTCCACAATACTTCTTCAGGGGTAGCAATTACCTCAATCTTTATTTCTTGCTTGTGAAGATAGAGTTTGATGTCGAATACCAATTATGGCGTGTGGAGACCCATGGCCGAGAGTATAGAATTCAATGCCTTAGAATCAAATTCCAATGCTGTTACTGCTGTAGCAGATACTGTGAGAACGACTTTAGGACCTAAAGGGTTAGATAAACTCTTGATAGATCAAGCAATGAATCGCCACGTTTCTAATGATGGGGTCACTATTCTCCTTTCTCTGCGTGCAATCCACCCTGTAGCACGAATGATAGTTGAAATAGCAGAACGACAAGAACAACTAGTCGGAGACGGCACAACTACCGCAGTAGTCATGGCTGCTGAGATGATTAAAGAAGGAAAAAGATTGGTGAAAGAGTTGGGCGTACATCCTACAAAAGTGGTTGAAGGTATAGATAGTGGTGTTAAACACGCTTGCGATCTGTTGCGAGAAGAGACTAGGTCCATTTCCATTTCAGATCTAGGACTTGAACAGGTAGTTCGGACTTCATTGTCTTCAAAATTTGACGGGCTTAAACTTTCAAAGCTTGTGATATCTGCGTTGAGAACGGTGGGTGACAATGCTAGATACGATAAACGGTATGATTTTGACAAATCTATAATGGTAATTAGACGCACAAACATGGGCGATGCTGTAGTGAACGGCATAGTTTTGGAACGGAAGAAGATAGATCCTGAAATGCCTACGGAAGTGATGGAAGCAAAGATCTTGATTGTAAAAATGGA
>DASSCH010000052.1:0-2817 GCA_035697905.1 Nitrososphaeraceae archaeon | reverse complement strand
CTAGCGAGAATACTTTTCAAAATATCCCAATTCTGGATAGTCGCAGAAAGAAACTTGATAATATGAAAATGATAGGAGGAGATGATATCACTCAAGGTGACCTCATAATCCATAAGTTACTTGGGCAGGATATAAGAAAATACAGAACCCTATTTCCGCATGTTAGTGCAGCTATTCAGTCATGCAATAATGAGAATAAACTTCCATCTAAAGGCAATACTATCAAATACATTTACACAAACTCACAACACAAAAATCCTCTTTGTAGAGTAGCATCGATAGACTCTACCAATGGAGTCGGCGTAAAACTGGATTATGACAAAGAAAAATATAAAGAGATGATACTTGATGCAGCAGAAACAGTCCTAGGATATTTTGGTTTTGATAGAAGTGTCTATGGAAATAAGAAAGATATTGGACCAAGGAAATGGAGATGGCTGAAAGAATTGAGACAAGAAAAAGAAAATGATATCAGAGCTGAAGTTTGAACCCACTCAGAACGTTGTTTTTTAATGAAAGGATTATAATCCCACATGCGTCTCTCCTTATCCTGCTTCCTTGTAACTAGTTATCTTAAGCCCACGTTCTTTCAGCTCCTTTAGTCCTCCTTTGATTTCTGGTTCCTTATGAATCTCTACCCTTTTGTTTAAGTAATTTTGTCCCGGAGTTTGCGCTACAAATGTCTCTTCGTTCCTGTCAGGTACTGATATCTTAGATTCTCTTCTGATATTCTCTAACTCTGGATTGAATTCAACAGAACAATTCCTCATACTTCTGCTAAAAATACGTTAGTATGAGGATTGCGAGGGGGGAATCTTTTTGTGACTATATGATCCTGATTGCTTGTGACCAGACCACTGACCAAACCAGGAGGTGTTTGACAGGATTTTTCAGATTCTCCTAGGGTAGGACCACGAGCGCTCTATAGCTGTCTCCTCTTGATAGCATTCAGATATTAGGATAAGTTCTCCCAATAAATATTCAGTTTTTTATTTAGGCACTAAAATGGTATAGTTACGATTCGGATAAATCTAGGGAAACTGATAAAATGGTAGTTTTCAACCGCTTTAAGATAGTGTCTCGAAAAGAAATATACGCAATAGGGATGTTAGCGGCTTTCGCTTTAGCAGGAACACTCGCGGTTCAACCAGCTGCAGCTCAAAGTATGCCAGATGATGACTTCGCAGGAAGCGATATTGAAATACCGATACCCCACATACTGATACCGGCTCCGAGCGGTGATGAAAGCAATCCTCAAATCAATTCTAACACAGATATGAACATAATACCCTAACCGTTAGTTTTAGTTAGTAGCAGCTGTGTGGAAATGAATCCTGGCTGTCTTGGTTGGATAGGTCAGAAGGCAGACCTATACGTTACAACTCGGCCTTAATTGTATTCGATTCCCCCTCTGCGGCGTTACCGCCTGCAGTCACAAACACCTGTACACTATAGATACATTTATCGAACCTCAGATTCTGCTTCGTTGGATCATACACAAAACTGCCGCTTGTGTCGGTAACAGAGTACAATATCTCATCAGTTACTTCTATAGTAATAGGAATGTTTGCCATCGGCGGATCAATATTGCCATATACATAGATTAAACCTCCCCCGGCTTTTACAAAGAAATCTAATCTTTACTTTCCTAACAGCTTTAACTGCCGATAAGTCATAGCTAAAGCTGTAGGAGCTAGGTACTCAAGATCATATAAAGAGTCAAACCATTTTACTAAAATGTGACCATCCCGTGAATAAAACAATAGGGATACAAATAAGGTATCTGTGAGAGAATACACGTCTTTTAAGAACAATTGAGTTGTCCTAAACTTGAAGGCGCGCACGCATCTTACCAACTAGAAAACAATATGACTCTGCTGGAACAAAGAGTGAAAATAGCAGTAACAAATAGTGTACGTCACCAGGTTCAAGATTACTGCCTACAAGACCTATTCCAAGGTGACAGATAAACAGACACCACCAAAAACAGAAGCAGAAGTACAAAGGCGGAAGAGCTGCTCATAATATAAACCATATAGTGAGACTGTCCTATTAACAATTATCCTACCTCACTGTTATTGTGGGGTGTGTGTCTAGGGGAAAGCAATTTTCAACCCATACCATTTACACGATTCTTTTAGAGTTTACATGCTTTGTTACCACTGATATAGAGTCATTGGATCATTCGGAAATAATACAAGAAAGGGGAGCAAAAGGACATAGTCCCGTTATTCGACGCAACAACCCAAATTTCAATATACGAAGTCCTCATTTGGGTAGTCCTCTATTACTGCTTAGAGAAGAGAGTTATTTATTCCCTAGATCGAGCTGCATTCAAGCCTACATTGAAAGTACCAACATAACCTTCTCCATCTTTTCTTATATCCAGCATCAAATGCTGTCCAGTATTAGCTTCTATGAGACCATCGGTTGAAGGACCTGTATAAATAAAATCTTCTTCGTTTGTCATAGGAACAGGACCATGTTCACTGTATGGAGGCTGTGTGTGAACGAGTTCATTAATGGAATTGTTAAGGTAAAACTGTGACGTCCATTCTAAGGTTTCATTAGACCTGTCATAATCACGAACCTTAATGTGTATATGAATCGCTCTGCCTTCGTACCATCCTGGATAAATTGTGGCGAATTGCACAGTTCCATTATCGTTTGTCATTTGGTACCCTCTCAGAAAATCATTTTCGGCAGTTCCAGCATCCTGGACGCCTGAATATACGCCCTGTGAATTAGAATGCCAAACATCTACCTTTGCATCTTTAAGAGGAACACGTGAACCAGTTCCATCTCCATCGGTATCAT
>DASSCH010000051.1:0-10596 GCA_035697905.1 Nitrososphaeraceae archaeon | reverse complement strand
TGAAGATGAATGAAAAGAGATATGGAATGAAGGTTGAAATGAAGAACATGCTAAAGATCTCAAAAATATGAGGGGACTTCTTGACCGTTCATATTGCTGCTACAGTACAGTATTTGCTGCAGTACTGGATTAAGTCATATTAACACATGAATTATTAGAATCTGAATCTTGTCAGGGGCCTGATGTCTATACTCTGGAAAGGACTAATAGTCGAAATCTATGGAAGTACATGACGAAATATTTTCATGAGTACGAGGTCAAAGTGTATACTATATCATCCCGTCTCCTTTTCCTCCAATTAAAGTGGGTTTTGGGTAAAACCTTCTTTTTTTCATTTTTTGTTTAGAAGCCAAAATTTATCTTAGTATTTTCCTGCGTTAAAGATTGTCGTGTGTAAATTCGTGCACAAATATTTGCCAAATCCAATACTTGTTGTTCTCGGCTGTGAAGATGCGACTGCAGAGATGTTCGTCAGAATTTCTGTACTTTTATGGCAACATCTGATTAGAAGGAATTCACCCTATGGGGATAATAATAGCTACAACTTTGCGTTCGAAGAATCTGACTTTTCATCCTACTGAACACGGAGATATTTTGCACAAACTTCTAGTCACAAATATATGAAAGCCCGAGGATTAAAGGATGAATGAGCAGCGGAGTTAGCGGCGAACAAGCAGCCCTCGAACAAAAAGTCAATGAAATGATGCAGCAAGCAAGGGTGCTTGAGGCTCATTTAAATGAGATTGTAGCTCGGGAAGCGGCTGTCAATAGACTGCTAGAAGAGGCCAAATTAGCATCTAGTGCGGTGCAGGAGGTTCAGTCCGAAACAGAAGTTGAATCATATGTTCCAGTTGGCGTCGGGGTTCATATGAAAGTATCAGTACCTCCCGTGAAGAAATTGCTTATCAATATAGGTGCAGGAGTGGCAGTGGAAAAGAGTAGAGAGGATGCGATCAATTACATAGAGTCTAGGTTAAAGGAGTTCGAAATTGCCTTGAAACAGCTAATCGGGCAAAAGCAACAAGTTACACTTCGGATGGAGCAAATCCAAGTTCAAGTCAACGAGATGGTTCAGAGAGCTACCTCTGGCAGGAGCAACTTGGGTAAACCCAGTAGCAATAATAACTAGTCGCGTTAAGGTTACAGAGACGCAAATGTTTGAACAGCTCAAAAGGGCATTTTCAGACGCAGCTAGAAACCTATCGTCTCATAAGGAAATATCTGAAAGAGATTTAAGTAACCAATTATCTGAACTTGAACTTTCTCTTCTTGAAAGTGATGTTGCGCCGGAGGTTGTAGACGATCTTGTTGTAAGCCTGAAGACCGAATTACTTGGTTTAGAACTTGAAAAAGGACAAACTCCAGAAGATGTGATCAGGCGCAAGCTCAGAATGCGGATAGCTGATATGTTTAACAAATCCGGAAATGTGAATATTTTCCAATTAATCAGAATTAAGAAGGAAGCAGGGAAAGGACCATTTGTTATACTTCTACTTGGAATTAATGGCACTGGTAAAACAACTACTATTGCAAAAATTGCTCGTCTGTTTAAGAAAAATGGAATTTCTACTGTACTCGCAGCAGCAGATACGCATAGAGCGGGTGCAATTGAGCAGCTATCGCAGCATGGAGAGAATTTGTCTATCAAAGTTATTTCGCAGCGATATGGAGCTGATCCATCTGCGGTTGGCCGGGACGCTGTAGATTATGCCACTAAACACCGTGTAGATACGGTACTGATTGATACTGCCGGCAGAATGCAGACAGCAAAGAATCTGATGGATGAAATTAACAAGATAGTTAGGGTTGTAAAGCCAGATATCAAGTTATTTATTGGTGATTCATTGGCAGGAAATGATACCATTAATCAGGCACGTGAGTTTTATGAATATACCAAATTTGACGGTGCGATACTAACTAAAACAGACGCAGACGCTAAAGGAGGTTCGGCCATATCAATTGTTCATGCCACCTCAAAGCCAATTGTACTCTTGGGAATGGGACAGAGTTATGACGACATCGCACCTTTTAGCTCTGAGAAATTTTTAGATTCTGTCTTTGGTAATTCCCCTCTGGTTAGTGAATCAGAGCTTCCTTTCAACAATATCATTCAACAGGATATGACCAAACAAGATAAGAACAGGAGTGAAAAAGTACAACCGAATATAGAACTACCTTATGAAGAGGTAACTTTGGGAACTGCAAATAACGCCGATACTTCTGAGAGACTAACTAAAAAAATAAATCAAACTCCATCTGAATTGCCTCCAGATTCAAAACATGCTAGTTCAAATGAAGATAAATCACTGCAGAAATTCTCCTCTGAAAACCTCACTATCCAACAACCACAGCAACACCAACAACAACAACAACAACAACGGCAGCAGGCAGATCAGCAAGAAAGACATGTTGAACATACACCACAACATTCAGAACAGGAACATTCAGAACAGCAGCAAGAACAAGTGCAGCTGAAAGAACAAGTACAAACGCATGTGCACGGCTGTCAAGAACCGCAACCCCAGGTTATTAGTGCAGCAGCTGGTGAGAAACCTGAATCAGCGTCGGAAAAAAAAGAATCTGGCGGTTTCTTTAAAAGTTTGTTCGGCAAGAAAAACAAAGACAAGACTCAAGATCCAGAAAAGGAATCTGCAATGGGTAATCATATTACAGAGAGTTCTCACGAAAAAAATCTCTCCTCAACCGTGGAATCTGAAGGGAAGTCCAAAGTTAAGGATTTAGTCGAAAACAACGGGAAAAAAACTAATACCCAGAAGAAGAATGAAGAAAAAGAAGAAAAAGAAGAAGAAATAGTTTATCTAACGGACAAAGACATTGAAGACCTCCTTAAATAAGAAAAATTTATTGAGTCTTAATGACCTATGTAAGGAGGAAATCTTATCAGTCTTAGAGTTATCAAAGGATCTCAAGGAGGATTTGAAGAATGGAAAATCGTCCCAATTATTGAAGGGAAGAACGCTTGCCATGATTTTTCAGAAACCTTCTACTAGGACCAGATTAAGTTTTGAAAGGGGAATCGTACAATTAGGTGGCACCGCTATCTATTTGAATTCAAATGATCTTCAGCTAGCTAGAGGAGAATCAATAGAAGATACAGCTCGAACTCTTTCGCTCTACGTTGACCTGATTATGGCGCGTGTATATGCTCATTCGGACATTGAGAAACTTGCTGAATACTCTTCCGTTCCAGTCATAAACGGGCTTTCAGATACTTTTCATCCTTGCCAAATTCTTGCCGATCTCCTCACGATTCAAGAGCAGAAAAATACATTAAATGGGTTGAAAGTTGCATGGATAGGAGACGGGAATAATGTTTGCAACGATCTAATACTTGGTTGTTCGAAGATAGGCGTGAGTGTTTCGATTGCTTGTCCTCCTGGTTTTGAACCAAATGAAAATGTACAGAATATAGCAAGACAAGAGGCTTCCAAAAGTTCTTCAGAAATAACGATCACAGATGATCCTTTGAAAGCCGTTCAGAACGCTGATGTATTGGCAACAGACACATTCATATCCATTGGAAAGGATGAGGAAAGACAGCGAAGAGAAGAGATATTCTTACCCAAGTACCAAGTAAATTCTAATCTGTTAAGATCCGCGAAACCAGATTGCATTTTTATGCACTGTCTTCCGGCCTCCAGAGGTCGGGAAGTCACTTCCGAAGTAATTGACGGTAAGGCGTCTGTAGTGTGGGATCAAGCCGAAAATAGACTACACGTACAGAAGGCCTTAATGTGTATGCTACCTTTGAGATAAACTCTTCTTGCTCATGATGACTTTACGTAGGTGAAGGAACTTCTTGTTGGCAGCGAGATACAGAGGAATCGACATTTGAACATTGAAATCATTATTTTATTTGATTTTTCATTATTGACATGCCATGACGATTCTCGGTTGGTACTAAAGTCCTCATTTCCTACTCTAGAACTAGTACATTCATGTAGCTTTTTATAGAAATTTACCTTTATATTATGGCTACTAGTAGGTGGATAATCATGCCCTCTGACGAATTGCATGAAATAAGAAGGGTTTTCCAAGGCTTACAAACTTTGTATCAATTACATCTCCCAAAAATAAATCCCGCACTAATACACGATCTGCTCGTCCGCGAAGAGGAAGAAGTACAAAGGTCTGATAAAACATCGACTTCATCTCCCCCCTTCTACATGGTCGAAATATCCACCACAAAGAGTACCGACCCTGAAAAAATGAAAAACTTGATATTTAAAAAGACAGGGCTTCTGCCGTCAGTTTATGAAAATGGTACCCACTATGTGGCAAACATGAGACTAACTCTGGAGTTACTGAAGGTGATTAGTGAATCTGAGGAAGGTATTGTGAAAGTTTCAGGGGACTATACTGGAGGAATAACTGGAAGATGAATCAAGAAAATAGCGACCAGAATAACGAATATTACCTCAGCCTAAGTGTGCGGGTCACACCGTAGACAAGTTCTTTACTAAGATTGTGCTTTTTCGCCCTGGATCGTCAATTAGCGGCTAAACTAAATTGAATCGGCGATCACAATCTCATGAATGTAGGAATCTTGTACATAGCATTTCATTGTATCCATATTAGAATCATTAAGGGATTTAGCGCAATTTTGAGATTTATTATCATCATCTACATTTGCAAGCCATTAGTTTATCCTGAGCCTCTAATATGGAATAAATTAATCGGCTTGTTCCAAATAAAGGATTGGTTAGTTACATAATTACTATGGTAAAAAATATAATGTTGAAGCTCTGATTCACATGGTTAGAGTATGACTTAGGTAGCTGCATCCGCTTCTGCGATTACCACATGTTTATCAACTTGATCAAGACCAAGTGTCTCCAATACAGTAAACGGAACTGACTCACCTGGTTGAAGTGTCTGAGACGGTTGAGTAATGAATCTACTGGTTTCAAGTAAAAGTTGTCCACTTGAATCATAGAACTGAATGTTTACCCTTACATCATCTACAGCCCCAGTTGCATTGTTTACAACTTGTCCTTCCAGTTCTACATTATTGGTAGGACCTGCGACTAATTCGACTTGTGAAGTCTCTAGATTAATAGTGTTTGGTTGCTTTTGTGCCAATATCTCAGCAGTTGAAAAGATAGTCATTGCCGTCAATAGAGGAATTAACACCCTGATGATTGAGTTTGTCATCAACTGGATTATCTTTTTACATCCTTAAAAACTGTTCACTTGTATATTAAATTTGTACAAAAGCAATATGTTGTCAAGAATAAATAAATTATTTGCGACTTCCGCTAACATGTTAGGCAATTCAAATAATAATAAAGACATATCTGAAAAAAGTGAGATTAGACAGTTCGTCGAAACGCATTTAGTCTTACTTTCTATGTTCGTGCTTTTGGTTTTGTTGCTGTTGCTGTTGCTGCTGCCTATGCTGATGCAATATATCAGGTACCGAAATCCATCTCCTGAACGAAGTAGATTGTGTTATCTTTGGCTTAGCGATCGAGGAATGCGGAATTATCGAAATTCTTTCTAGGTCTGGAAATTTGGAACGAATTTCCATTTCCACTTGAAGACATATCATCTCCACGTCCTTGAGCGGCTTATCACCATCTACTTCAATATGCACTTCAGCTTGGGAAACCATTCCTGCTGGTCTAAGCAATACTGAGCGAACCTTGACTTTAGTTTGTAATTGCTCCGATCCTTGGCCAATTCTAAACTGCTTCTGCTCGATGTGTTGCTTAATAAGTTCAGTGAGCCTGGGGTTCTGCCACGAATCCACGAGTATCAAGGATGACTTTTTCAATGAGATATAAGATACTGAGAAAATATAGCCTGCAATTATCATCCCTCCTATTGCATCCATTTGCAAAAATCCAAATTGTGAAGCTATCAAGACACTTAGAAATCCAATTATTGATGCCGAACCATCTTTTATCGAATTCTTAGCATCGGTTCTTAATGATAACAAATTGTACTTGTTTGCAATATTCCTCATCTGGAAAGCCCTATGTAGCGAGATTCCACCGGCTGCAGCCAAGACAACCATCGTGAGAACGGGTTCCCTTATTTCATGGGGATGCAACAAAGCCTGATACGAATTATAGAATATTACAATCCCTATTGCTACCATCCCAATAGCAGCCATCAAAGCAGCAAAGCTTTCTACCTTATGATATCCAAAATGAAATTTCTTGTCAGCTGGTCTATGTGCAATACGGAGACCCAGCAGAACGATAAATGAGATAACTGCATCAGATACAGAATCTAACCCATCTGCTGTTGCAACGACACTACCGCTAAAGTAACCCGTGAGAATTTCTACAATTCCAATGCTCACCAGAGTAACAACTGATATTTTTGCTATTCTTTGCCCTGCAAGTATTCCTTCGCTTACCAGGCTGTTATGTTCGGAATACTTTCGATTTCCATTTAATTCGCCAATGTGGTCTGATTTCTTACCATCGAGGTTCAACCCTTTATCCCGACCTCGAGATAAACCCTTCAAGGTACTATCGCTTAGATCGTCATCAGAAGCCCCGATATTACTGTCGTCCAATTTCTAGAATATGCACTCATTAATACCCATTGGGATGATATAAACATCGCGTATTAGAGGATTTTCATGTTTGTTGCAATATACTACATCATTTTTCGTTGGTAAAAGAGCATATCACAAAGATATTCAAAGTATTATTATAAGAACTAAAATGTAAATGTTATACTTGATCTGCCGATTTTCAATCCAATAATTTTTGGGAGACCCTAGTACCGAGATTTATCATGAATGGAGTAGTTTTGAGGAATGAAAGGAATGGGTACCTGCTCACTCATATGTGGGGGAAAGGCGGATATATTCCTACCTTAAATGGGATTTGCTTATCAGAAAGGAGAGATTTATCTGAACTATTCCTAATCCAAATAAATTCTAGAAATTCGATGTCACATACTTGGGCACTATGAGTAAAACTTTA
The DNA here is from genome assembly GCA_035697905.1 of Nitrososphaeraceae archaeon. Lineage (GTDB taxonomy): Archaea > Thermoproteota > Nitrososphaeria > Nitrososphaerales > Nitrososphaeraceae > TH5896. The sequence continues at coordinate 3,631 of DASSCH010000051.1, read as the reverse complement.
GGAAATTCGAGTTCAAGTAACTTGCGTATAAGAAGATGGAAGTGTTAATGGACTCTGACAATTAAGGGAAGATAATCAGATTGTCCGAACTCACAAAAAGTGGGCGATTGCACATTAACTAAACGTGTGTCTTGATATTAAGGCATGGTACCATCTTTGCTTGAAATTAGGACAAGCTAATTTTAACGATAGGATAACAATGCTAACGATACTTCTAGCATTGTCTTTGAGTTGTTCAGATATACTAAGTCGACACCCATGATTTGTGTCACTTTCCAATACCTCGAGGATCGAGTGTAGGAACGGACAGAATTTCTCGGTGCAATGCATAGCAGGTATCCGCCGTAGATTGTAATTATCGAGCGGTATTGTTTCTAATGGCATGTAGCCTTCTAAGGATTAGTAACTATAGGTTTTAGTGTGAGAGTGCTCCACGTAGAATATGACTGATAGCCAAATTACATATAGTTCATAGGGGTCTGTAATTGGTTGGTATCCATTTCGAATTCTGGGAAGTGAACTATCATATTTATTTAAATCAGGAGATGAATAACTTCATGGTTGTAATAGTCTATCGTAGTATCACCATATGTCGTATTAGTCTGGAGTACAGGGTTTTATTTTAATAGATCACCAAATACTGATAGACATTTGTCACTAATGAAGGCAATAACTTTCAAGCTATTTATATCAATGTATTTAATAAGAGTGGATTATGGCGCATTCATCTAATTCAGGTGATACTGATTCTCTGATATTTCAATTAGGAACAAGAATAGATTCCCTACAAAAAATACCTCTAAGTGCTGGCGTCTTATTGGCGGTAAGCGTGGCTAGCTTTTTTACCTATTATGATTTTTCAAATTATGCGTACATATCCCCAATGTTAAAAGAAAGTTGGAATGTTCAAGATTCAGAGATTGCCTTAGGTGCTTCATTAACAGTTTTGGGATATGTTATAGGTGCAGTCCTCATCACAATTTATGCTGATCTCTATGGAAGAAAACCTGCTCTTATAATTTCAGTTCTAATCTTGGCAGCAGGCTCCATCCTGGCGGCGTCAGCTCAAGATATGAGTCAGATGGTCATATTTAGATTGATCACAGGTATTGGAATTGGCTCAGAAATTGCAATTGTAACGACATATATCGGAGAAATGTCGCCAAGGTCAAAGAGAGGGAAATATACTTCACTAGTAGTTTTTTTCGGGTGGACAGGTATTGCTGTATCAGGGCCCATTTCTTTTGCACTGTTCCAAAGCGAAATCAATGAGGTGGTCCAGATAGAGAGTTGGCGAATAATTCTAGCAATAGCAGTAGTACCTGCCTTGGTCGCGCTAATTCTAAGGATGGGAATGCCAGAGTCCCTTCGATGGCTGATATCCAAGGGTAAAACTAAAGAAGCGAATAGGCTACTTATCAAACTTGGTTTAGACCCGGTTACACGTCAACAAGTTGTAAATCATTCTAAAATGAAAGATGAATCAAATAAGGTCCCAGATGTCAAAGAGAAAGCAGGACAGGACGACAAGAAGGAGCTAATCAGCTCGAGTCAAGGGGTTAACAAGAATCTAAGTCTTCTATTCAAAAATATCGTTACTAATAGGAGACCTATTTTTGGTAGGATTTTCATACTTTCAGCTATTTGGTCTCTTGCGCTTATTCCAATCTACGCTTCACTTCTCTTGGTAGTTGAATATACTAACCAAGGATATGAAATTTCAGAATCTATATCTGTGAATATGATCGCAAGTTCGGGGTTTGTGGCTGGAGGAATATGTTCTCTTATTGTTGCAGACAGGCTTGAACGAAAGTATCAAATCGCATTTTCATGCGCGATTATTGGGTTGGCGTTTATCCTCCGGGGTATATTCATACATGATTATGTTGGATTAGTTATCTCCAGTTTTATTGCATTTGCGGCTAACGCATGGATGATTTCGAATCTCTTAACCTACACATCAGAATATTTTCCTACCGAAATTCGTTCAACATGCTCTGGAATTGTTGAAGGTATTGGCAGGTTAATTGGAACAATTGGTCCTTTAATATTTATAGTGCTTGTAACTTTCGGATTTTTGAATCTGATGATTGGGCTCTCCTCATTTAGTTTTGTTGCAGCCATAGTAGTTTTGTTGTTGGGAAGGAACACGTTGAATCAATCTTTGGAAAAGTTGAATGCATGAGATAGCCAAAATGACAAGTTGGGATTACGAGTGAGCCTAATTTCTGTTTGAAAATGTGTTCATAGACTCATTGGAGAAATTAGAATATGGCCGTAACCAGCAACATCTGGATCAGCTACCATAACGTTGAGACTTATGGATGTAGACATGGGATAATGATCGAGTAAGGTAGACATGTAATGAAGACATAGTCAACCTGAAATACGTTATTTTATAGATTTGCTCGGGACTTCATCGGTTCTAGAATTGTAGTCCTGAGAATCTAGAATCATCCTAGCAGTTTGAAAGATTTGTATCCACATTTCCCACGTTAATCTTCCTGTATTAGTATTCTGCCTACTGGGATGGTCTGACGATAGGAGAACCTTATTACCTTTGATATTGAACTTACCGCCGTGCTGAAACCTTATTGCAGTGCTGCCGACAAGCTTGCAATATGTTTGAAATGCAATATGTCCAAGAGCGACGATGACCTTGACTGTATTATCAAGCAAATCCAATTCAGACCTTAGATAGTGGGCACAGTTTGCTATTTCAAGCGAAGTGGGCCGATTCTGAGGGGGTGCACAGCGCACGACTGCTGTAATATATGCATCTTTTAATGCAAATCCGTCATTCATGCACCGACTGATAGAAGAGCTAGCAAACCCTGTTTGGAACAATGCTTTGGCGACCCAGTCTCCCGAGCTATCACCTGTAAACATACGTCCTGTTCTATTTCCACCATGAGCAGCTGGTGCTAGTCCTATAATTAGTAACCGAGCACTCGCGTCTCCAAAGCTGGGAACTGGTCTTGCCCAGTAGAGATCATTTCCGTACCGCTTTGGTCTGTTTGATGAGACTAATTTTATATGTTCAGATAACCTTGGACATATCTGACACGCAGTTACTCTTCTATTGATCTCAAATAGGTTCTCCTTTGAATCACAATTTCCAACATTGGAGTCCATCAATGTAGATACATACTCTTTTGGGCCTTCAGGATAACTCCCTCGGAGGTAAGGCCTATATATTAATATTTTAACCTAATTTCAGAATACCGTAGTCGCTCTCGATGCAGATTTTCATTGTGAAGTCGCTTTCAAATTACCGAATAGGGATGACACCTTGCTTGTGTGCATGTCTTTTTCATTATGATTCAGTTGATAGATAGGAATTCTTACTAATTTTTGTTAATATATAATCATGAATATCAAAGGATTTGTTTTACTAAATAGTGTTTTTTAAATATCTGGTGATCCATGTACGCATTTGTTAGAGATGCGGGGGGATGACTGAGGATGACTGAAGAATTTTGGCGACGAATAGAAGAATATCGACGATTGGGATTCGACCCTTTGAGGTGGATTGCTACTGGTTCTAATGAAGTTGATTATTGGAAAGTTGATCAAGCGATAAATGAAATGAAACGTAGCTCGATAAAATTGGGTACAAATTGGTTTGACG